>CAYUAM010000055.1:2510-9515 GCA_964442805.1 uncultured Anaerolineales bacterium
ATGCGAGGCCACAAGGGCCTCCCCTACATGCGAGGCCACAAGGGCCTCCCCTACATGCGAGGCCACAAGGGCCTCCCCTACACCTTTTGTGGGGGTTGACAGGGCGGGCCGCCTTGGGGAGAATGATGGCATGGTCGAAGTAGAGCGGATGGGGGAGGTGGTCAAGATCCGCCTGAGTAGCGCCTTCCTGGGGCGTCCCCTCTATCATACCGCTGCCTACTGGGTGGATGGGCTGCTCATAGATACCGGCGCCCCTCGCATGGCGAAGGAACTCCTGAAGGTAGCGGAGGAGTTAGGGGTGCGATGGGTAGTCAACACCCACAGCCACGAGGACCACATCGGGGGGAACGCCCTCCTGCAAAGTAGATTGGGGGCGGAGATAGGGGCCCATCCCAAGGCCGTCCCCATCCTGGCCGACCCTGGCAAATTGCGCCTCCAACCTTATCGCCGCCTCATATGGGGCCGCCCTACACCTTCCAAGGGGAGGCCGGTAAGGGATACGGTGAGGACGGAGGGATACGCCTTCCGCATCATCCCCACCCCGGGCCACAGCGAGGACCATATCGCCCTCTACGAGGCGGAGGAGGGCTGGCTCTTCTCCGGCGATGCCTACGTGGGGGGACGGGACCGCACCCTGCGGGACGATAACGACATCTATGCCATCATCGCCTCCTTAAAAACCTTGGCCGCTTTGCCCGCCACCCGTTTGTTTCAAGGCTCAGGCACGGTGCGCGACGACCCCCAGGAGGCCATGAGGGAGAAGATAGACTACCTGGAGATGCTGGGGGCCAGGGTCTGGCAACTCTACGAGGCTGGCTTCACCCCGAAGGAGATCCGGGACCGCCTCTTGGGCCGGGAGGTGGCCATGACCTACCTCACCCTGGGCCACTTCTCCGGGCTGAACCTGGTGCAGTCTTATTTGAAGGGAGTTACCGAAGAGTAGAGCCGACTTCCACGTCGACCTGAATCGGGGAAGGAGACAATATGGTGTTTCGCTATATCGAAGCCCAGGCGGTGGAGATGTTCCCGGGGGTGACCCGCCGGACCTTGGCCGTGGGCCAAGCCCTCCTGCTGGCCCAGTTCACCTTTCAGCCGGGGGCAGTGGCGCCCCTCCACAGCCACCCTCATGAGCAGATCAGTTACGTGATAGAGGGCAGATACCGGGTAACCATGGGGGAAGAGGAGTTCGTGGTGGAAAAGGGGGATTGCTATCTTGTCCCCCCCAACCTGCCCCACGCCCAGGCGGCCGATGAGTTCACCATCACCGTGGATATCTTCTCCCCGCCCCGAGAGGATTACAAGTAGCCTATTGGAGGGACGTTAAGGGACTACCCCTCGTCCTGGGCCTTCAGTTCCTCCATGAGGGCCGGTACCACCTCATGGACGTCGCCCACGATGGCCAGATGGGCCAGGTTCATTATGGGGGCCCGCTGGTCGGTATTTATGGCCACTATCCGCTTGGACTCCTTGATGCCCAGGTAGTGCTGGATGGCCCCGGAGAGGCCGCAGGCCAAATAGAGGTCAGGATTGACCGGCTTCCCTCCGGCTCCGCCCACCCAATGCTCGGCCCCTATCCAGCCCTCATCCACGGCCCCTCGGGTGGCCCCCAGGGCCCCGCCCAATAGGTCGGCCAACTCCCGGAGCATCTGGAAGCCCTCCGGGCCGCCCATCCCTCGCCCGCCAGCCACCACCACTTTGGCCTCTTCTAGGGCCGGGCGGCGGCTCTCCTTGACCTCCTCTAGCACCTTCACCCGAGATTCTGCCTTAGCCACCTCTACCCTTTCCACTTCGCCCGTCCGCCAGTCGTCGGGGGGGAAGGGCTCGATGGCGCCGGGGCGCAAGGTGGCCATCTGGGGGCGGCCGCGGGGGATGGTGGAGGTGACCAGGAGTTGGTCGTCGTAGGCCGGGCTGGTGGCCAAGAGGAGCCATTTGGCCAGATCCATCTCCAAGCGGGTGCAGCCGGCCAGGAGGCCGGTCTCCAGCCGCTGGGCCAGCCGGGGGGCCAGGTCCTGCCCCCGTTCGGTATCCCCCAGGAGCACCACCAGGGGGCGACGGCTCTCTATGAGTTCCTTCAAGGCGGCGACGTAGACCTCTGCATCATAGGAGGCCAAGGAGGGGTCGTCCAGGAGGTAGACGGCGTCGGCCCCGTGGCGGATTAGATCTTGGGCCAGGCCCTCCACTCGATGGCCTATGAGGACGGCCTCGGCCCGTTCCCCCATGCGGCCGGCCAACTCCCGGGCCGCGGCCACCAGTTCCAGGCTGAGGGGGCGCAGCCTTCCCCCTTTGGCCTCCACCACCGCCCAGACGTTCATATATTCCCCAGAAGCCATATCGGACCTCCTACATATTCCTTTCCTTCTCTAAGATCTCCCTCAATTTGGCCCGTCGGCGGCCACCGCTGAGTCGCTCCAGTTCCCTGATGCCCAAGGGGTCTATCTCCTCCCGCAGCAGCCGTATCTCCTCCTCGGTGGGGGGCGGGGTCTCATGGAAATAGGGGGAGAGGGCCAAGGGGAAGCCGGTCTTTTTCCTGATCTTCTCCAGGCTCACCTCCGGATGGTAGGAGAGGAGGCGCATCTGGCCCCCCTCGAAGTCGAAGGTGCCCAGGTCGGTGACCAGGTAGCGGGGGCCGGAGCCAGTGATGGAGAGCTTTTGGCGCTCGGCCTCACTCCAGACGCCCACCCCGCTTATGAAGTCAAGCCGTTCCACGAAGACGGCGCGGCTGTGGCGGGGCACGTAGAGATAGGCCCGGGAGGAGTAATTGGTCACGTCGGCGATGCCCCCACAGCCCGGCAACCGTAATTGGGGGTGGCGGTAGTCGCCCAGGACTATGTTGTTGAAATTCCCCTGGCGGTCCACCTGGGCCGGGCGAAAGAACTCCTTGGGCTGAAAGGCGGGCAGGAAGAGCCCGGCGGCCTCGTCGAAATCGAAGAGGTAAAGAGCATTCTCCAGGTTCCTCTCCTCGTTCCAGGAGATGGAGAGGGGGGCCCAAGAGGAGGTAACGCACCCCCCGATGGCCAAGGCGAAGAGGAGGCCGGGGGCATGGGTCAGTTTGGCCAGGATATAGCCTGCCGCCACCAGGGGAGTGGCGATCCCTTGGGCTACTATTTCCCCATCCGTCACTTGGCGGGAGATACAGACCACCATCAAATCATCGATGGTGAAGTAGGGGGCGCTATCCTTCATTTAGGAACCTCGCTAAATAATCGTCGAAGTGGCCTTGGGCACAGGCGTCCACGTAGGTTAGGATCTCCTCCCCGTCCAGGGGGTAATAAGGGTAGCAGGAGGTGGGGTAGGCCCCCTGGGGGGCCAAAACCACCGCGTCCACCTTGGCCGCCAGGGTGGATATCTCCCCTTCCACCTTATCCACCAGCCTCTCGGCCGTGAGGATGACCTTTTTGGCCGCCAGGAGCAACTCCTTGTCCAGGGCCAAGTTTCCCTTGATGGCCGCCGTGCCGTCGGGCTCCGCGGCCTGGGTGTGGATCACGGCCACGTCGGGCTGGATGGCCGGGAAGGCTACATATTTTCGGCCGGTGTAGGGACATATCACCGTTTTCACCTCGGGCCGCACCTTCAAGAGGTCGGTGCCCAGCCAGGCCTGGGCCGGCTGGAAGCCGGTCCCAGTCAAGGCGGCCCGTAACCCCAGGGCTAATGAGGCCTCCGTCTCCTCTATTATCTCTAGATCCGAGGCCTTTTGGGTGAACATGGGGGCCAGGCCGAAGATCTCCAGGCCGAAATAGCAGGTGCGAACCCGCCTCACGCAGCCCGCTCCCACCAGGAGGTCGCTCTCGTATCCGGCGGTCAGGGTTAATAACGTCAGGTCCTTTACCCCGGAGCGGATCAGTTCCCGCACGAAAGCCACCGGGCGGCGATAGAGGGTCATGCCCCCCAGGGCTATGGTCTGGCCCGGTTCGATCAAAGAGACGGCCTCAGCGAGGGGCACCACTTTGTTCATCAGGGCCTATCCACTATCGATTCCAGGTCGATGACCCGCGGGATAGCGAAATCCACCACCTCCTTGGCTTCGTCATCTCCGGGGTTGCCTACCAACACCGTCATCATCCCTAACTCCTTCCCAGGCTTCAGGTTGCGGGTCAGGTCATCCACCAGGAGGCAATCTCGCCCTTCGCACCTCAAGGCCTCCATCACTTTCAGATAGGCCCGCTTATCTGGCTTGGTGATATATTCCAGGAAGAAGATGTCGAAAATGTGGGAGAAATGGCGCTCCACCCCCAAGGCCCGGAGCACGCGCCGGACGTAGTCCATGGGAGAGTTGGTAAAGATGGCCTTCTCCGCCTCCATTCGCTCCAACATGCCATCCAGAAGGGGGTCGGGAGCCAGGTAGTCCTCTACCCTGACGTCGTGCGCATAAGCCTGGTAGTCAACCATGTCGAGGTCGTGGTGGAGATAGAGGCCTTGGGCGGTGGTGCCATACTGCCGATAATATTCTTGACGCAGCCTTTTGACCTCGGAGGGGTCTATCCCCAGCCGGGTTTCCATATAATCGCAGATGCGCTGGTTTCTGGTGGCCATCAACCCCATCTCCTCGGGGTAGAGGGTCTCGTCCAGGTCAAAGAGGATATATTTGATCTCTTGGCCTTTAACCTTCATGCTTTAAGTGACAAGTATCGTTAAGTAAGCGGAGGAAAAAACGCTCTCCCCCGTATTCTAATATGGTCAAGGAGGCGTTATCCACGGCGAAACTTTCCACCACCTCCAGGGCTCGATCTAAATTCATCCCCAGGGCGGCCAGCACCAAGCATTTCACGTTGCCCCCGTGGGTGACCATGAGCACCGCTTGATTTGGATGAGCCTCTCCTATCTCACGCCCGGCCCGCACCACCCGTTGGTAGAGGTCGAGGTAGGATTCGCCTTCCCGCCTTTTCGTCCTCAAAGGGTCGCAGTGCCACTCCTGGAGGTGCTGGGGGAATTTGGCCTCCACCTCCTCCAGGGTGAGCCCCGTCCAGGCTCCCATATCCACCTCTCGCAGCGCCTTCATGACCCTTGTCTCCATCCCCAGGGCCTCACCGATGATCTGGGCCGTCTGGTAAGCGCGGGGCAAATCGCTGCTGTAGAGGGCTTCGATCCCTGCCCCTCTCAGCCTCTCCGCCAAACGTCTGGCCTGCACTCTCCCTTCCTCGTTCAGGGACACTAGAGCGTGTCCTTGGTATCTCCCTTCTCTGTTCCAATCGGTCTCCCCGTGTCTCACCAAGAGTAAACGAGTGGTCAAAGAACCCCTCTCATGGCTCTACATCTCTTCAAGGTGAAACTTAGCGCCATAGCGGTAGATTTTGACACCCGCATCTTTCGCCATACGCTCCAGCCTCGGACTGGCCTCAGCACAGATTATGGCCGCCTGGACCTCCATTTGCGGATATTTGGCGCTCACGTAGCGAGCGTAGTCCTGCACCTGTACTAAAGCACTATCGGGGGCCATCCCTTCTTTTATTTCGACCACCAAGAGTTCTTTACCCTCCTCCAAAAGAAGATCAATCCGGCCGAATGGAGTTGTTACCTGCCTCCCACGCACCTGGTATCCTTCCCCCAGAAAGTGTGGATTCTTCACAAGCACATCTTCTAACTCTCTCTCGTTCCACTCCCTGATATTTAAAGGGAACCAGCCCCTTGTGTTGGCCTCTATTATTGCCTCGAACAAAGTATCCTTATCGGCCTCACTTAACACCCGGGGTTGTCTACAGGCGCTACCGATGTTCTGCGCTTCTGTTTTGTCTGGTGAAAACTTGATCCCAAGGGAGAGTTTTTCGGCCAGATTTCTGTCAAATCGGAGAGGGATAGCCAGTTTTCGCGACTCCTTTGGGTCGCCGAATACCAAGACGTCGTTTTCGAAAAGCGGATCCGTGTGAAGGTGTGGGTTTCTGTAACGCTTCATAATAGAACGATCTTTTCGCGCTTCAGCGGTATCCATCACCTTTGAGACAACGAAGTAGGCTGTTATGTACTGCCGCCCCGCAATCATGGTCCAGAAGAAGATGTAACTCCCCTTTTTGACCCTTGCCTTGAGTTGTTTGCCCCGACGATGAACATTCCCAAAGGTGAACTCATCAAACAAGGGATCAGGGTGACCCGATAACAGAATATAAGGATAGAGTAAGTGGCTCATCTCTTACGGCTCCCTTCTTTGAGCAGGCATCGAGGCCCTTTCCCCGCGCGAGGCTAGATAGATGCCGGCGAGGATCATGGTCCCGCCCGCCAGTTTCAAGGGAGCGGGCGTCTCCCGCAAGAGAAAATAGGCCAATATGGTAGCCCCGATGGGCTCCCCCAAGACGCTCACGCTGACGAAGGGGGCGGAGAGGTGGCCCAGGGCCCAGTAGAAGGAGGAGTGGCCGATGAGTTGAGGCACCAGGGCCAGAAGGATGAACATCAGATAGGTGTTGGTAGAGTATCCGATGAAGGATTGGCCGGTGAAAAGACAGAGGGCCAGGGTCACGGCGGCGGCAGCAGGGTAGAGGAGGGAGATATAGGGGAGGAAGGCCAGCCTCTGCCGGACCCTCCGTCCTATCAGGAGGCAGCCGGCTATCATGGCGGCCCCGCCCAAAGCCAAGAGGTCCCCCCACCAGGCTTTTCCCCCCAGGGTCATATCGCCGTAGCCGATGAGCCCCCCTCCCAAGACGGAGAGGGCTATCCCGGCCATGGTCAGGCGGCTTACCCTCTCCAGGCCCAGGAGCCGGGAGGCCAGGCCCACGAAGAGGGGATGAGTATCTACCAAGACTACCGAACTGGCCACGCTGGTATAACTCAGGGAGGCGATCCAAAATACGAAATGGAAGGCCAAGAAGGCCCCCGCCAACAGGGCCCAAAGGAGGTCGTCACGGCGCAGCCTTCGAAACTCCCGGCCGGAGAGGGCCCAGGCCGTCGGCCCAACCGCTAGGGAGGCCAGGCCCAGGCGATAGGCGGCGATGACCAGGGAGGGGGCCTCCGCCCAGCGGGTGAATATGGAGCCGAACGAGACGGCGGCGATGCCGAGGAGAAGTATGGGGAGGGCGCGGC
>CAYUAM010000056.1:0-9333 GCA_964442805.1 uncultured Anaerolineales bacterium
CTCTCTGATCCCTCTCGAGATCGAAGATATAGAGGTTGCCATTAGCAGCGTAGGTCAGTCGCTTAGAATCTGGCGCCCAACTAGGGGGCGAGGAGGAGATCATTCCCTGCTCATCTACTACCCGATAGCCGGAGCCATCGGCCTCGACAATTGTTAGCTGCCCGCCGAAGACGCCAGACATGGTATACTCGGTCCTCCCATACTCCTCCGGCTCTATCGGCCTGCTGGTGAACGCGATCTTCGTCCCATTGGGCGACCAAGCAGGCATCAAGTCCCACCGATCTGGGGTGTTTGTCAAGTTTCGAGACCGGCCTGTCTCAGCGTCCAATACCCATAGGTCCGCCTGCTCCCCATATACGATTTCCTTCCCATCCGGTGACCATCGGAAATAGAGGGCGGAATAAGTGGGGAACCAATCGCCCAACCTCCTTGGCTTGCCTCCTCCCAAATCTATCAACCACAACGCATCCTTGAGCACGGCGATCTCTCCCCTTGGCCCCGAGGCCGGGGTATGCTCAGGCGTAGTGGTAGGCGTAGGCTGAGGCGTGGCGGTAGGTGTGGGCTCAAGCGTAGCCGTGGGTAGATGTGTCTCCTTTGGCGAAATCGGCGTAGCGGTACCGCCCGCGCAGGCTACCGCCAGAAGCGCAATGACTATAAAGATGGCAAAGGGCACCCTCGTCATCATCTTCCTTGCTCCTTCAGAGCAGCCAAGATCCGCTCCGGCGTAACCGGCAGCCGCGTAAACCGCACCCCGATGGCGTCATATATGGCGTTGATGATGGCCGCGGCGGTGGGGATGGAGGTGATCTCCCCTACCCCCTTGGCCCCATAGGGCCCTTCGGAAGCCTCATCCTCTACAATCATAGGGATAATCTCCGGTAATTCCCGAACGGTAGGTATCTTGTATTTGGTAAGGGTGGTCTTCTGAGGCCTCCCCTCCTTCACCTCGAAACCCTCCATCAGGGCGAAGCCCAGCCCCATGAGCACGCCCCCTTCCAGTTGCCCCTCGATGGCCAAGGGGTTGATGGCCCGCCCCACATCGTGGGCCGCCACCACCTTCACCACCTTCACCTTTCTTGTTGTTATGTCAATTTCTAACTGGGCCGCCTGGGTAGCAAAACCATAGGCGAAATGGGCATCCCCCTCCTCTCCCAAAGGCACGGTGGGGGGAGGGGTATAGATATGGGAGGCCGAAAGCGATTTGCCCTGAGCCAGGGCCAGAGCAACAACTTCGTCGAAGGCCATAGACCCTTTCTTTCCCTCCACCCTCCCCCCGCTGAATATCAACCGTTCCGGCTCACCTCCCAAGGGTTGCGCGGCTACTTGAGCCATGG
This sequence comes from uncultured Anaerolineales bacterium, assembly GCA_964442805.1. Classification (GTDB taxonomy): domain Bacteria; phylum Chloroflexota; class Anaerolineae; order UBA7937; family UBA7937; genus CAYUAM01. The sequence goes on from CAYUAM010000056.1 coordinate 1,335, forward strand.
TGCTCCTTACCTTCCGAGCGGCCAGCCGGGCGGCGTTGCCGGTGACGAAACTCTGACGGGAGGCAGTAGTGGGGCCTCCATCGAGGGTGAGGTCAGTATCGGCCACTAATACCTCCACCTGTTCGTAGGCCACCCCCAATTCTTCGGCCACCACGTGGGCCAAGACGTTGACCAGGCCCTGGCCCACCTCTGCCGCCCCGGCCCGCACCTGGACGCGGCCAGAGGGCAGGACCTCCACCGTGGCCCCGGCCGAATCGGCCACCCCTCCGCCCAGCCCCACGTTTTTATAGGCGCAGGCCACTCCCCAGCCTCGCCGCACGTTCTCGGAGCCTTCCTTAGCCCAAAGAGGCCAATCCTTGGTGGCCTCGGCCACCCGGTCGATGGTCCGGAGCAAGCCCACGCTCTCCCGGAGGACCTGTCCCGTGGCCGTGACCGACCCCTTGCGCAAGGCGTTCCTCCTCCGCAGCTCCAGGGGCGAGAGGCCCAGCCTCCGGGCCAAGATATCCATTTGACTCTCCGCGGCGAAGTTGGATTGGGGGACGCCGAAGCCCCGGTAGGCCCCGGCAGGAGGGTTATTGGTATAGGTAGCATAGCAGTCTATCTTCACATGGGGAACCTCATAGGGGCCAGTAGCATGGGTGGCGGTGCGGGTCATGACATGCTCCCCCAAGGAAGCATAGGCCCCCGAATCGCCCAATATACGGGCCTCTACGGCCAGGAGGCGACCCTCTGCGCTGGCCCCGGTCTTCATCCAGATGGTGGTCTGATGGCGCTTGGGGTGGGCCATCATCGACTCCTCCCTGCTCCAGACCATCTTCACCGGACGCCCGGTGGCCTGAGCCAAGAGGGCCAGGTGGATCTGCACGGAGATATCTTCTTTGCCCCCGAAGGCCCCCCCTACCCTGGTCTGGATCACCCGCACCTTCTCCTCGGGGATGGCCAAGGAAGCGGCGATCTGGCGACGGTCGGCGAAGGGGATCTGGGAACCCACATAGACCGTTACCTTGCCCTCCTCATCGATGGTGGCCACCCCGGCCTCGGGCTCCAAGAAGCAATGGTCGCCACTGGGGGTAGAGTATTCGTTCTCCACGATGATATGGGACGCAGCAAAACTCTCCTCCACATTCCCTTTCCGCACCTGGATGTGCTTCAGGAGGTTGCCCCCCTCATGGATCAAGGGGCCATCGGGCTTTAGGGCCTCCTCCGGAGAGGAGACGATGGGCAGAGATTCGTATTCCACGGCGATCAGCTTCACGGCCTCTTCTGCTATCTCCTCATTCTCCGCGGCCACGATGGCCACGGCATCGCCCACGTAGCGCACCTTATCGAAGCATAAGACCGGCCAATCTGGTCGGGAGACGCCGTGAACCTTGGCTCCGGGGATATCATCGGCGGTGAGGGCCGTTGCCGCCCCAGGGAGGGCCTTGGCTCGGGAGGTATCTACCCGCAAGAGGCGAGCGTGGGGGTAGGGGCTGCGCAGGGCCTTAGCGTAGAGCATATCAGGGAAATATAGGTCGGCGGCGAAGATGGCCCGCCCGGTCACCTTCTCCTCGGCATCAGGGCGGGGCAAGGGGTGGCCTACTACCTTGAGAGGCTCCCTTTCCACCAGGGGAGGCCGATAAGAGGCCCGGCCGGCCACCTCCTCTACGGCCTCGATTATCTTGACATAGCCGGTACAGCGGCAGAGGTTTCCCGCCAGGGCCTCCACGATCTCCTCTCGACTGGGGTGAGGGTGGTTGTCGAGGAGGGCCTTGGCGGCCATGATCATCCCTGGGGTGCAGAAGCCGCATTGGAGGGCCCCCCTCCTCATGAAGGCCTCCTGCAGGGGGTGCAGGCCCTCCTTGGCCAACCCCTCGATGGTCTCGATCTTCTTGCCAACGGCCTTCTTGGCGGGGTAGACGCAGGAATTGACCGCCTTCCCATCCACGATGACCTTACAGGCCCCGCAGGCGTTATGGCCGCAGCCCTTCTTGGTGCCAGTGAGATGAAGGTGCTCCCGCAGGACATCGAGCAGCGTGGTCTTGGGCCCTATTTCGACCTGGTAACCTTCGCCGTTTATTTGGAGGGTGACTTTTCTTTTACCCACGCTCTTTTTGAGCCCTCAAAGCCATATAGACCTTCTCCGCCGTCACCGGGAGTTGGTCGAACCAGAGGCCGGTGGCGTCATGGATGGCATCCAGAACGGCGGGGACCAGGGGCAGGGTGGTCATCTCCCCCACCCCTCGCGCCCCGAAGGGGCCTAAAGGGTCGGCCTTCTCCAAGATGATGGGGACGATCTCCTCCGGTATATCCATGGAAGTGGGGATCAGGTATTGGGAGAGGAGCCTGGTCTGAATGAGCCCCTCCTGTTGGATGAACTCCTCCAGGAGGGCATGGCCCTGGGCCATCACCACCCCTCCCTCTATCTGTCCCTCGATGGCCGCGGGGTTTAGGGCTCGCCCCACATCGTGGACGGCGAAGACCCGCTTGAGAGCCACCTCCCCCGTCTCCCCATCCACCTCCACCTCCACTATCTGGCTGCCATAGCCGTAACTGAAATTGGGGCGGCACTCCCCGGTCTGGGGGTCGAAGGGAGTGGTAGAGGGAGCCCGATACTCGTAGGTGGCCTCTGCGGGCCTTTCCCCCCGTTCCCAAGCCTCCTGGGCAGCCAGACAAGCCCCGCGCACGGCGTTTCCGGACATGAAGGCCTGGCGAGAGGCGGAGGAACTCCCCGCACTGGGCGTGGAATCGGTATCCACCCCTATCACCTCCACCCGCTCCAGGTTTAGGCCCAGGGTCTCGGCGGCCAACTGGGCCAAGATGGTCATCACCCCCTGTCCCACCTCGGCCGTCCCGCACTTGACCACTGCCCTCTCTATACCTCCCTGGCCGAAGAGTTCGACCTGGGCGGTGGACCGCTCCGGGGAGCCGAAACTGTAGCCCACATTCTTCCAGCCACAGGCCACCCCTACTCCTCGCATGAGGCCTTCCTTGCCCTTCCTCTCCTTGATCCGCGGCCACTCGGCCTTCTTGGCCACTTCCAAAAGGGTCTCTTTTATCCCCACCCCGGCCGGCACCTCGCTCTGCACCGAAAGTCGCGCCCCCTCCTCCAGGAGGTTCTTCAACCTAAACTCCACCGGGTCCATGCCCAGGGCTTGGGCTAGTTTGGCCATCTGCATCTCGGCGGCGAAGTTGGCCTGGTTGGCCCCGAAACCTCGCACGGCCCCCGCGGGCAGGTTATTGGTGTCGACTGCATAGCCGTCCACGGAGACGTGGGGTATCTGATAGGGACCAGTGCAGAGGAGCACGGCGTTGGCCAAGACGGCCCTGCTAGTGGAGGCGTAGGCTCCGGCGTCAGCCACTAATTCTACCTCCGCGGCGGTGAGGAGGCCATCTCCTCGAGCCCCGCTCTTACATTTGATGTAGAAGGGGTGGCGCTTGTGGTGGCCGCGGATCGACTCCTCCCGGCTCCAGACCATCTTCACCGGCCGACCGCTCTTCCAAGTGGCCAAGGCCAAAAGGATCTGGACGGAGATGTCCTCTCGCCCCCCAAAGGCCCCCCCCACCGGGGTGTAGATGACCCTCACCCGTTCCTCCGGCAGATCCAGGGCGTGGGCTATCTGGTGGCGGTCCTCGTGGGCCCACTGTCCGGCGGTATGGACCACCACCCGCCCCTCCTGGTCAATATAGCCCAGGCCGGCCTCAGGCTGGAGGTAGGCGTGTTCCAGATGGGGAGAATGGTAATAACCTTCCACCACGACCGCTGCCTCCCGGAAGCCCGTTTCCACCTCTCCCTTGCGGACGCGAAAATGGTGTAATATATTGCTCCCTTTCTCCTCGTGGACCAGGGGGGCTTGAGGCTCCATGGCCCGTCGAGGGTCGGAGACCACGGGGAGGTCCTCGTAGATCACCTTTACCGCATCCGCCCCCCTTTGGGCCGAACCCTCGCTCTCCGCCATCACCAGGGCCACCGGATCCCTCACGCAGCGCACCTTCCCCTCGGCCAGGACCGCCTGGTCGTTCTCGATCAGGCCATACTCGTTATGAGCCACATCCTGGGCGGTGAGGATGGTTGTCACCCCTAACCCCTTAGCCTCGCTCAAGTCGATATCCACTATGCGAGCGTGGGGACGTTCGCTCCAAACCACTTTAGCGTAGAGCATCCCCTCCATATAGAGGTCGGCGGGGAATTTTGTCCAGCCCAACACCTTATCCCAAGCATCCACCCGCGAGATAGAGTTACCTATTACCCTCATCTTCCTTCACCTTTCTTTGGGCCATCTCTAGATCTCGGGGAGTGTTGATGTTGAAAAAAGATAGACGTTCCGGATCGAAAGCCCTTATCTCTTTTTCCTCCACGTAGCGCACCCGCACCTGGGGGTAAAAGGAGATGATACGGAGATCTCCCTTCTCCAAGAGCCCCTCCATGGGGGCTAGACACCCCTTAGAGTAGACCGCGTGCAAAGGGTGCAGGCTACGTCCCTTGGCCGTGTCCCTCTCTTTCCTGGACACTCCGCCCCCCCAAGGTGCGGCCCGCGGGACCACCACATCGTATCCCGGAGCCAGGCTCAATAGGTAGCGCAGGAGGCGGGGGTTGAGAAAGGGCATATCGCAGGCCACCACCAGGCTATGGAAATGAGAGGCCTCCCGAAGTCCGGTATATATACCTCCCAATGAACCCTTGCCGGGGTAGATATCGGCCACTACCTTGGCCCCCAGAGGCTCATATTTGGGGGGCTGATTGGTGACCAGTATGATCTCCTCGGCTAGGGAGGCCAATTTGGCCAGGGTAGCCTCGATCAAGGTGCGGCCATCCGGCATCTTCAGGAAAGCCTTATCGAAGCCCATCCTTCGGCTATCGCCCCCGGCCAAGACCATGGCGCTGGCAGGATAAAGCCCCTTTTCGCCCACTGACGCACCCCTACCCCAAATAATATATCAAAAGCCTTTTCCCTGTCCAACAAAAAGGGATGCCCGCAGAAAAGGGACATCCCAGGGATATACTCCGTTCAGTTAAGGGTTACCTCTTAAGAGATGTCTCCAAATAGGCTACCGCCTCTCCCACCGTGGTGATGCCTTGAGCCTCCTCGTCGGAGATCTCGCCCCCGAACTCCTCCTCAAAGGCCATGATCAACTCTACCAGGTCTAAAGAATCGGCCTCTAACTCCTCCCGGAAGCGGGCCTCTGGGGTAACCTTCTCCGGGTCCACGCCCAGTTGCTCCACGATTATGGCCTTGACCTTTTCGAAGATCTCTTCAGACACCATCTCCTCCCCCTTCTATTAAGGCTAGATAAAGTATACCCTTTCCTCCTGGCTTGTCAAGTCTAGGCTTGACAAGAAAAGGATGGCTCGGTATGATTTCAACCATAGCAACACCAAAATTCTTGGAAAGTTACGGAACTATGCACCGAAAGAGGAAGGCGGATCAACTACGCATCTCCCTAGAGGAGGAGGTTCAGTTCGAGGGGCTCACCACTGGCTTGGAACGATATCATTTCGTCCATCAAGCCCTTCCCGAGATGGCCCTGGAGGAGGTGGACCTTTCTCTCACCCTCTTCGGCAAAAGGCTGCGGGCGCCCCTCCTCATCTCCTCCATGACCGGGGGGATAGAGCAGGCCAAGAGGATAAACCTCCATCTGGCTCAGGCCGCCCAAGAGGTAGGGATAGGTATGGGGGTGGGCTCCCTGCGCCCAGCCTTAGACGACCCCACCCTGGTGGATAGTTATAAAGTACGAGAGGTGGCTCCCCATATCCTGCTCTTGGCCAACCTGGGGGCGGTACAACTGAACTACGGCTATGACCTCGAGGAGTGCCTACGGGCGGTGGAGATGATCGAGGCCGACGGCTTGATCCTTCACCTGAACCCCTTGCAGGAGTGCCTCCAACCGGGAGGCGATAGCAACTTCTCGGGGCTGTTGGCCAAGATCGAAGAGGTGTGTTGTCAACTCCCCGTGCCGGTGGTGGTAAAAGAGGTGGGCGGGGGCATCTCGGAGGAGGTGGCTCGGAGGCTGGCGGAGGCAGGGGTGGCGGCCATCGACGTGGCTGGGGCGGGGGGAACCTCCTGGAGCGAGATAGAGAGGCATCGCGCCGCCACCGAATCGGGGCGTGAGGTAGCCGCGGCCTTCGCCCGATGGGGCATCCCCACTGCCGAATCGATCCTGATGGCCCGGCGAGGCGCGCCCGAGGTCATCCTCATCGCCAGCGGGGGGGTGAGAGACGGGGTGGAGGTGGCCAAAGCCATGGCCTTAGGAGCCGATGCCGCCGCTTTGGCCACACCCCTCCTCAAGGCCGCCAACTCCTCCGCCCAAGCCGTGACCCAGAGGTTGGAGGTGATCATCCAGCAACTCCGCATCGCCATGTTCTGCATCGGGGCTAAGAACCTGAAGGAACTAAAAGGGACCCCTCATCTCCGAGAGAGGGAAATATGAGGGGGGTCCTGGAGTTCATCTCCCCCTATGTGGCCGCGGTGGAGGAGGAGATGAAGGCCCTCCTGAAAGAGCCCTCCTCTCCCCTCACCTCCTTCTACGCCATGATGAGGTATCATCTGGGTTGGGCCGATGAAGCCTTCAGCCCTTCGCTGGCCTGGGGAGGGAAGCGGATACGGCCCGTCCTCTGCCTCCTGGTCTGCGAGGCCATAAGCGGCGGCTATGGCAAGGCCCTCCCCGCCGCCGCGGCCGTGGAACTCCTCCACAACTTCTCCCTGGTCCACGATGACATCGAGGACCATAGCCCCATCAGGCGAGGCCGAGCCACGGTGTGGAGCCTGTGGGGTCAACCCCAGGCCATAAACGTGGGCGACGGCCTCTTCGTCCTGGCCCACCTGGCCCTACAACGCCTGGTCGACCCCGCCCTCATCTCCAAGGCTACACAAATACTGGATGAGGCCTGTCTTGCCCTCACCGAAGGCCAATTCCTCGACCTCTCCCTCCAAGGGCGGGAGGAGGCTAGGGTGGAGGAGTATTTAGGGATGGCGGAGAAGAAGACGGCCAGCCTCCTGGAATGCGCCGCTCACCTGGGAGCCTTCCTGGCCATGCCCGACGAGGCTATCATAGGGAGTTACCGCGCCTTCGCCCGGAAACTGGGGCTGGCCTTCCAGGTCAGCGACGACCTCTTAGGCCTGTGGGGAGAAGAGGAGAGGACGGGGAAAGAGAGGGGCGAGGATATCCGATCTGGAAAGAAGAGCCTCCCCTTGGTCTATGCTTTTCAAGAAGAAAGAAGGCGAGGAAGCAAGAAATTGACCGAGATCTATGGGCAAGCGCCTGTGGACATCGATTCCGTCCTCTCTCGCCTGGAAGAGTTGGAGGCCAAAAGATACGCTGAGGAGATGGCCCAGCGTTTCCACGATGAAGCGCTGGAGGAGTTGGAGAAGACGGCCATAGACAACCCCGTTCAAGGCCGCCTGCGAGAGTTAGCCCACTTCCTCATCCGGAGGGGCTATTAAGAACCTCTCGAAGACCTCGTTCCCCAGGAGCCTCCCCCGCTGGGTCAATCTGATGCCTGAACCGTCCGCCTCCAGCAACCCCAAATCCACCAGTTCCCGTATCTCGCTCTCATAGAGTTCGGACGGGTCTTGGCTGAAACGGGCCTCGAACTCCCGGAAATTAACCCCCTCCTCCAAGCGAAGGCCCAAGATTATGGTCTCCGCCATCTCTAAGGAGCCATCAATGGCCTCCTGGCCCTCCACGGCGCTCCTCCCGGAGAGGAGGCGGATGTACTCCTCCGGTTGTTTGAGGTTCCAATATCGCCGGCCGGGGAGGCGAGAATGGGCCCCCGCTCCGAAGCCCAAATAGTCCTGGTTATGCCAGTAGGTCAGATTATGGCGGCAGGGGTAACCAGGTCGGGCCCAATTGGAGATCTCGTAATGTTGATATCCCGCCTTTTCTAGTAATCTCTCGGCTAAGAGGTACATCTCCGCGGCCAAATCCTCATCGGGACGGGACAGCCTGCCCTGCGCCACCTCCGCCTCCAAGGGGGTGCCGGGCTCGAGGGAGAGGGGGTAGAGGGAGAGGTGTTCCGGCT
>CAYUAM010000057.1:0-9108 GCA_964442805.1 uncultured Anaerolineales bacterium
CCAGGAGCCCAAGCCGCCCCTCGGCTACAAGATCGTCTTCGGCGGCACCAGGCTACCCCTACGCACGGCCAAGGCCAGGGTGGTCCAAGGGGGAGAGATAAGGGAGGTGGAGCGCTACTCCGGGGTGGAGCCGGTATATTTCCAAGGGGTGGGCCACCTAGAGTGTTATCAGGAGGGCTTCCCCCTTCACCTCCTGGGACTCCCCGGCATGGAAAGGGCGAAGGAGTGCACGGAGAAGACGGTGCGCTGGCCCGGCTACTCGGAGAAGGTCAACTTCTTACGAGAGTGTGGCTTCCTGGACACCAAACCCTTGTCGATCGGCCAAGGGGAGATAGCCCCCCTGACCTTCCTCAACGCCCTCCTCTACCCCAGGGTCAAACTGGAGGAAGGGGAGAAGGATATCACCGTCCTGCGGGTGGAGGTCATGGGCGAGAAAGAGGCCAAGCGGGTCAAATATCGGTTCGAGATGGTGGACTTCTACGACCAGGAGGGAGAGATAACCTCCATGGCCCGCACCACCTCTTACCCTTGCGCCATCGTCGGCCGCATGATCGGGCGAGGGGAGATAAAGGAGCGGGGGCTATTCAGCGCCGAGAAGGTCATCGCCGGGGAGTTATTCGACTCCCTGATGGGGGAACTAGCCCGAAAAGGGGTGCGCATCCAAGAGAGCGTGGAGGTCACCCGCACGCTCCCTTGAAGGCTAAACCTCTCTTAATTGCATTGGCGCGCCCTCCATTTTGTGTTATAGTGTTTTATGTAATCCATTCAGATGGCGAGATATGGAGAAGCAACGACCATTAGCGCACCAACTAGGTCAAGAGATCGTAAAAGTGGCCCAAAAGTCCGATACGGAAGAGGACCTGCGTATCGGGGTCGAAAAGGCCCTCGCCCCGGTGCTGCGCGACCTGGGCATCACTACACATCCTCGCTATGAGCGGGCTACCAACACCGCTTTCTACGGAGGCAGCACCGACTCCGTTTACGGCCACCTCATCATAGAGTATGAACGGCCCGGAAAACTGAGCACCAAGAGTGGACAAGCGGGGACAGTTCAACAACTGATCAAATATTTGAACGCCGAGGCCTCCCGCTACGGAGAAAAGCAGAAAGAAACCGCTCTGAGGCGAATGATCGGCGTTTCCCTCGATGGCTTTCAGATACTCTTTGTGCGATACACAGGTACCAAAGCCAGGGCAAAAGTACCCTTCCCCGAGAGGAAACCCAGCGCCCAACCCGCTCTCTTACCTGAAGCAATCCTCCCTGGCGGTTTTGATCTGGACGGGCCTAACCCGGTCAATGCTCAGACCATCTCACTATTCCTTACCTATATTCGAGCCCTCCGCCGCTATCCCCTTACTCCAGAAGACCTGACCAAAGAGTTCGGGCCTGACGCCGAAACGGCCCGCCAAGCCGTCAACGCCTTCTATCAAACTCTTCTAGCCTCCAAAAGCCCCAAGGTTGACACCTTTTTCAAGGAGTGGGACCGCATCTTTGGCATTGTGTACGGACAGGATATAGGCAAGGCGCAGAAGGACGCCACTCAATTAGCAAAGGGATACGGCGTAGATATGCGGGCGGAACTGAAACCTTTGCTCTTCGCTGTCCACACCTATTACGCCCTTCTAATGAAACTCCTCGTGGCTGAACTCCTCTCCCTTCAGCCTGAATCCTATGTTCCCTCCTTCGTCACACAATTGGCCGGACTTTCGGATGCCGAATTGCAGAGGCAACTAAGCCACCTTGAGGATGGTGGCCACTTTCAGGCCTTCGGCATCCAAAATTTCTTGGAAGGTGATTTCTTTGGCTGGTATCTAGCCGATTGGAATGAAGACATCAGCGCAGCCACTCGCCGCATGGCCCTCCGGCTATCCGACTTTGAACCGGCCACCGCGGAAATAGACCCGGAGGCCACTCGTGACCTCTTGAAGAAACTCTACCAATATCTGGTACCCAAGAAACTTCGCCATGACTTAGGCGAGTATTACACTCCCGATTGGCTCGCCGAGCGGCTTTTGAATCAAGTTGGCTATGACGGCAACCCTGAACTCCGTCTCTTAGACCCCGCTTGTGGTTCTGGCACTTTCCTAGCCTTAGCCATCAAGCGTATCCGCCAATACGCTGACGAGAAATTGCTGGACTATGCAGATGTGGCCAAGAAAGTGCTGAAAAATGTGGTGGGCTTTGACCTCAACCCCGTAGCCGTCATCGCCGCCAGAACTACCTATCTCTTGGCACTGGGGAACCTGCGTCGCGCCGTCTCCCCCATCACCATCCCCGTATATATGTGCGACTCCATCCTCACACCCAGGGAGCGGCTTGAGCCGGGATTGTTCGAGCAAGGCCCCGTAATTACCACTGTTGCAGGCACATTTATGATGCCTAGAGAAATAATTGCTAAGAGGCAAATGGATGCGCTGAGTCAACTGCTAGAGGAATGCGTGAAAAGCGAGTATGCAGAGAAGGAATTTCTGGAGCGAGCAGAGCGTGAACTCGGTTTTGAGGAGGGAGCGACAAGAATTGGCCTGTCTTCTATATACCAAACGCTTCTACGACTAGAAAAGGAAGGCCGTAACCGGATTTGGGCACGGATTCTTAAAAACGCCTTCGCTCCGGTCTTTCAAGAGCCCTTTGATTACGTGGTGGGGAATCCGCCTTGGGTCAACTGGGAGAGCCTTTCCGATGAGTACCGGGAGGCCACCAAGCCCCTTTGGGAGGATTACGGTCTCTTCAGCCTCAAAGGCTGGCGTGCCAGGCTAGGCGGCGGAAAAAAAGACCTGGCGGCACTCTTTGCTTACGCTTGCATAGATAACTACCTCAAAGACAAGGGTAAGTTGGGCTTCGTCATCACGCAGACACTATTCAAGACGATGGGGGCTGGAGACGGCTTTAGGCGCTTCAAGTTGGGTGAGGATGGAGCCGACTTGCGCGTCTTCCATGTGGACGATATGGTGGCCCTCAAGCCTTTTGAGGGCGCTGCCAATAGGACAAGCGTATTCGTGGTGCAGCGAGGCGCGCCAACGAAGTATCCCGTCCCTTACACGCTTTGGACGAGAAAGAGAGGGGCATCCATAGGCATGGACGTCACTCTGGAGGAGGCGCAGGCCGTCACAGCAAGGTCCAATCTAGTCGCCATCCCAGTAGAAAGGGCAGAGCCGACTTCCCCTTGGATCACTGCCAGGACAGGAAGCCTCCGCGCGATAGACAAGTGTCTGGGAAAGGCTGCCTATCGAGCTCGCAAGGGAGCATACAGCAGCCCTAACGGAGTGTACTGGCTACAAATACTGGAGCGCCTTGAGGATGGCACATTGGTGATTGAGAACCTATGCGATGTGGGGAGGAAAGACATTGAGAAGGTGCGAACAGCAATTGAGGCAGACCTTGTCTATCCGCTTCTACGAGGGAGGGACGTTTCGTCATGGAACACACGCCCAAGCGCATACATTCTACTTGCGCAGGACCCTGAAAAAAGGGTGGGCTACCCTGAAGGCTTCGTGAAGCTGGAATTACCAAAGACTTTTGCGTACTTCAAGCGGTTCGAGGATAGCTTACGAGCTAGTGCCACGTTTCAGAAATACTACGACCCAATTGAAGATCCTTTCTACTCGATGTTCAACGTCGGTCCATATACATTAGCAGCGCATAAGGTCCTTTTCCGAGAACAAGCCAAGCATTTTGGAGCAGCCGCCGTAGAGCCAATTCGCGATCCCTACCTGGGCACAAAGACACTGATACCAAATCACAAACTCGTGCTGATTGCCTGTAAAAGCCACGGTGAAGCGCATTATGTCTGTGCCGTGTTGAATTGTGCTATCGCTAAGCTCGTAGTGCAAACATACGTTGTTCCCACCGCAGTTTCTACACACGTCTTGGAGCACATCGCTGTCCCCAAATACAACTCCCAGAACTCTCTCCATCGTGAACTCTCCGCCCTCTCCCAGCGCGCCCATGAACTGGCCGCCAAGGGGGAGAAGAAGGCCCTCAAAGAGATAGAGGAGGAGATAGACCGCAAAGCGGCGGAACTTTGGGGCATCTCCAAATCTGAACTGGCAGAGATCAAGCGCTCCCTGGCCGAACTATCGTAGCGTCGGCCTGTCCTGCTTGTCCTGAGCGACGCCGAAGGGAGCGTTGTTCTGGCGAAGGGGCTTCAGCCCGACGAAAGCGCCACCCTAAAGGGCGCCGTTACCCGAAAAGAAAAAGCCCCTCCCTTACGAGAGGGGCTTGGATTTACCGGGGCTTTAGTACTCCGGCATGGGCGGCATTACCGCCTTCTTCTCCTCCGGGATGTCGGTGATGAGGGCCTCGGTGGTCAGGATCATGGCCGCGATGGAAGCGGCGTTCTCCACCGCTGCCCTGGTCACCTTGGCCGGGTCGATGATCCCCTTCTTGTACATGTCGCCGTAATCTTCCTCCAAAACGTCGAAGCCGATATTCTTGTTCTTCTTGCTCTTGTGGAGGCGGCGCACTTCCTCCAGGACCACCGCCCCGTCATAGCCGGCGTTCTGAGCCAACTGGCGCAAGGGGTCCTCCAGGGCTCGCCTCACGATCAAATAGCCCGTTCGCTCGTCGCCTAGAGTGTCGCCCGGATCTATGGCCGCCATGGCGTTCACCAGGGCCACGCCGCCACCGGGGATGATCCCCTCCTCTACCGCCGCTCGAGTGGCGGAGAGGGCGTCTTCCACCCGGTGCTTCTTCTCCTTCAACTCCACTTCCGTGCCCGCGCCGACCCTGACGATGGCCACCCCGCCGGCCAACTTGGCCAGCCGCTCCTGCAACTTCTCCCGGTCGTAATCGGAAGTGGTAGTCTCGATCTGGGCCTTGATCTGCTCGATCCGCCCCTTGATCTCCTTCTCGTCTCCGCGGCCTCCGATGATGGTGGTATCGTCCTTGGTGACCACCACCTTGTCTGCCCTACCCAAGTCGTTGATGGTGGCCGTCTCCAGTTTCCGCCCCACCTCCTCGCTGACCATGGTGGCCCCGGTGAGGACGGCTATATCCTGAAGCATGGCCTTACGCCGATCGCCGAAGCCGGGGGCCTTGACCGCGCCGGCGGTGAAGACGCCCCGCAGCTTGTTGAGGACCAAGGTGGCCAAGGCCTCGCCCTCCACGTCCTCAGCGATGACCAGGATCTCCCTCTTCCCTACCTGGGCTAACCTCTCCAGGATGGGGACGATATCAGTGGCAGTCGAGATCTTCTTGTCCGTCACCAGGAAGTAGGGCGCCTCGATGACGCACTCCATCCGCTCCGGGTCGGTGATGAAGTAGGGGGAGATGTAGCCGCGGTCCAGTTGCATCCCCTCCACGTATTCCGTCTCGAAGGCCAAACCCTTGGACTCCTCCACGGTGATGACCCCGTCCTTGCCCACCTTATCCATCACCTCGGCGATCAATTCGCCGATCTCACGGTCGGCGGCCGAGATGGCGGCCACGTGGGCGATCTCTTCCTTCTCCTTCAGTTCCTTGGACTGCTTCTTTATGGCCTCCACCACCTGCTTGGTGGCCTTCTCGATGCCTCGCTTGAGGATCATGGGGTTGGCCCCCGCAGCCACGTTCTTGAGCCCCTCGTTGACGATGGTATGGGCCAGGATAGTGGCCGTGGTGGTGCCATCGCCGGCCACGTCGTTGGTCTTGGTGGCCGCCTGCTTGACCAGTTGAGCCCCCATGTTGGCGAAGGGCTCCTCCAATTCGATCTCCTTGGCCACGGTGACCCCATCATGGGTGATGGTGGGGGCTCCGTACTTCTTATCCAGGGCCACATTTCGCCCCTTGGGCCCCAGGGTGGTGCGCACCGCGTTGGCCAAGACGTCCATGCCCTTTTTCAGGTAGGCGCGAGCCTCCTCTGAGAATATCAACTGCTTAGCCATATTCACTCCTCCTTAAACTATTTCACTATCGCCAGGATATCTTTTTCACTGAGGATGAGGAATTTCTTCCCCTCCAACTCTACCTCAGTTCCGCCGTACTTGGCGAAGATGACCTTATCTTTGGGCTTCACCTCCATGGGGGCCCGCTCCCCGTTGTCCAGGAGGCGGCCAGGCCCCACGGCCAAGACCACGCCCTCCTGGGGCTTCTCCTTGGCCGTCTCGGGCACATAGACCCCGGCCGGGGTCTTCTCCTCCCACTCCACCGGCTCCACGATCACCCGGTCGCTCAAGGGCTTCCATTTATCCGCCATCTCTTCCTCCTTAAATCAAGAATGGATGCTCAAATATGGACATATAGTTAGCACTCTCTATATTAGAGTGCTAACAGCCTATATAATACCCCAATAGGGCCAAAAGTGCAAATTAAAAAATCATCAGTCTGGCATCCATATTCTAGCAAACTTTAATATAACTAGCAAAAATGAGGATTTATCTCTCTTTTTCTCATGATATCAAGCGAAAACATTCTTTGTGGAGAAGCGAGGCTCTCTGGGTTACGGATATTCTTCCTCCAACGGCTTAAACCCCCGCCCACCACCTCGCTGGCTGGGAGGAGCAAGCACCGTCGAACACTTATAACTTCTCAAAGCGCTCCAAATCGAGCACAAAGATAGTGGCTCCCCCCACCTCTATGGGCACAGCATCGGCGATATGGGCTTCAGTGGTTTCCATCATGGGGACCAAAGGGTGAACATGCTTAAGGCGAGGGTGACAACTCTCTCTAATTAGGTGCAACACCGCTTCCACCTTTGAGGCATCTACCGCCATTATAATGGTCGCGTTGCCCCGGCGCAAAAATGCTCCCATGGTGCTGATCCTCGTAGCCTCATACCCCTCTTTTACCAAGGCGTCTAAAAGTTGTTGGGCATCCTCGCTTTGGATGATAGCGATAATTAATTTCATCCCCCTCCCTTCATCTCTACACAAGGCCAGCAATTTGAAGATAGCCAAAGTAGCCCGCAATGAGCACCAGGAATAGCCCAAAGAGGGCCCGTAATTGCCTGCCCTTCAGCCTCAAGGATAGGTGAGCCCCCAGATAAGTAGCCGGAATCACCCCTAGGGCAAGTTGGAGCATTAGCATAGCATCGATGTGTCCCAGCCACCAATGCAGTATCGTTCCCGGGAAGGCCAAGACAGCGACGACGGCGAGGGAAGTGGGCATTGCCTCCTTCATCCGAAGGCGTAACAGAAAAACAAAGGCTGGCACTAAGAGGAACCCACCCCCATTGGCCAAGAGGCCGGAAAGAAACCCGATACTAAACCCGATAAGGGTTATTTGCCACGAAGCCCATTGATGGGTGATTGGAGAGGCGATCGCTTCCCTTCTCTGGGCTGAGATAGCGGTGGCGAGGAAACGAATACCCACCAATAGAATAAAGAAGGAGGTGAGCAACATAAGCCAGTGGCCTGAGACGAACCTCGTTGCCATGGCCCCTAAGACTACCCCTGGCGTGCCTGCTAGCGCGCATAGAGAAAACACCTTCGGGTTTATCAGCCCATGCCGGTAGTAAGTTGCGCTCCCGGTGATGGCGATGGGGATGGTGATGGGCAAGGGGGTGGCTAGGGCGATCAGGGGAGGCACTCCCAGGAAGAGCCTCAAGGCGGGCGTGCTTATGCTGCTTCCTCCGACCCCAAACATCCCGGAAAGAAGGCCGATGACAAACCCCAGAAGATAGACCATCTAAAGTCTATTCTTCCTTCTTTTCACAGTAGTCCAACCCTTCCCAGGCCGCCTGAGCATTCGGATCCAGGCGCACCGCTTCGTCGAAATAGGGGATGGCCTCCTCGCAGCGGTCGAAAAAGACATGGGCCCAGCCCAATTCGTAATAATACTCCGCGGAGCGCACCCCTAATTCTATGGCCCGTTCGAAGTTAGGGATGGCCTCCTCGTAGTTCCGCTGCAGATAGTAGGCCAGGCCTAGATGTCCATAGGCGTTGGCGAATTGGGGGTCCGCCTCGACGGCCCTCTGGAACAGGGCGGTGGCTTTCTCGTATTCTCCTTCCCCCAGATAGAGGAAGCCCAAGAAATCGTGGCCCTCCGGGTCGTTGGGGTCCACTTCGATGGCCCTCTCCGCCTGAGCCATGGCCTCTTTCACCTTCCCCAGAGCCCAATAATTCTTAGCCAGTCGTATATATAAATATCCTAGGGTGGGCATGAGTTCGGTGGCCCTCTTGAACTCTGTGGTGGCTTGGCTATAATTTCCCATCTTTTCCAGGACGCAACCCAGGCTGAAATGGGCCACATAATTCCCTTCGTCCAACCCTACGGCCGTTTGGGCCTGCTCCAGGGCCTCCTGGTAGCGATCCTTGTCGGCATAGGCCTGAGCCAAGTAGGCATAGGCCTCGGCGTACTCTGGATCGAGTTCTATAGCCCTCAGGGCGGCAGCGATGGCTGCATCGTACTCCCCGTTCCAATCCAGGGCCATGGCCAAGAGGGCATACCCCTCGGCGTTGGAGGGCTCCAACTGTACCGCTCGCTTGGCCCTCTCCACGGCCTCGGGGTAGCGCCGCCGGAGGGCCAGGAGCCTCCCCCAGCGAATCTGGGCCAGGGCGCTTTGGGGGTCGATCTCTGCCGCCCTGTGGTATTCGGCCAAAGCCTTATCGGCCTCCCCGGAGGCAAATAGTAGGTCACCGGCCCGGAGGTGCTCCTCCGCCGTCTCCATCACCGGGGTGGGAGTGGCCCGGCCCACCAATTCTGGCCTCTCCCTTATGAGATAAAGCCCCCCCGAAGCCAGGAGGATGGCCCCCAGGAGGAACCAGCGCAGGAGGCCATCCTTTTTTCTCTCCGGACGAAGGTACACGGCCTAACTATCCTCGCAGTTCCAAGAGGCCCAATTTGTCCAGGAGGCGACAGTAGCCCTCCAGGAGTTCGGGCTCCCTCTTTCCGGTCTCCATCTCCACCAGGCCCACTATCTCCCCCAAGGTCCTCTTCCCATCGGCCCAGAAGAGGGCCTGGGGCAGGAGGTGCCAAAGGGCGTTCCCGTGAGGATGGCTCACTTGCCACCACCCTTCGCGCTCCTCGTGAGTCAGGCGGCTGAGATAAGGCTGTATGGGGAGAGGGCCTTTATGGAGGCGCCATGGTATCAGGCTCTCTCCCTCGGGTCTCTCGACCTCTTTCGTTGTAGTTTGGGGGAGAGCGGCCAACTCTCGTCGGACAAAGGAGGCCGCCTCCTTCTCCAGCGGAGCC
>CAYUAM010000058.1:0-9072 GCA_964442805.1 uncultured Anaerolineales bacterium
TTCGGTAAAACAAAGGGAAAAATTCGGTTAAATATGGGATGGAAGCCGATAAGCAATGGTGATGGATCCCTCTGGAATAGAGGCTTTTGGCAAAGGCTCCGTTCCCAAGAGCGGGGAGGTGAGGCCGCCTTCGCTCGGGGGGGGGAGTCGGGGCGACGCTAGACAGGGAGAGCAGCCTATGTTATACTAAATAGGATTACATAGGGAGGGTGAATTTCATGCTCCAAGCGAAGACCGTCGCTGACCTCCTGACCGCCACTAGACTCCTCTTGGCCTTCGTCATCTTGCTTTTGGGGCCCTTGGGGGGGCAAGAGGCCCTGGGCCTGGTGATGATGGTGCAAATCCTGGCCTGGAGCACCGACGTCCTGGATGGCAATTTCGCCCGGCGAGACCGGTCTGGCAGGAGCAGTTGGTGGGACGACAAAGATTTTCCGGTGGATCTCATCCTAGTCTTGTCCCTATTCCTTTACTTGACCATCAGCCACTTCATCCTCCCCTGGTTCGCCCTCCTCTACTTGGCCTTGGCCATCCTTCTGATATCCCGTTTCCGCTCCCAAGAGGTGGCCATGTCCTTCATGGCTCCGGTCTTGGCCCTAGCCCTCTATCTATCTTTGCGGGAGGCCCCCTTCTGGGGCTACGTCACCATCCTTTGGTGCCTCGTCACTCTGGTCACCGGCTGGCCCCGCTTCCTCTATGTGGTGCAGACCTTCATCCAAGGGATGAGGGATCTCCAAACAGGAAGCAAAGAAGACAAAACCCTCAACTAACTCTAATAGACCATAGCAGGGGTTTCAAAGATGTTCAATGTTATCCTCCTAGGGATCACCAGTTTCCTCACCGATGTCAGCACGGAAATGGTCTACCCCCTCCTCCCCCTCTATCTCACCACCAGGCTGGGGGCTACTCCGGCCATCGTGGGCCTCATCGAGGGAGTGGCAGAGAGCCTTGCCAGCCTGCTTAAGGTCTTTTCTGGTTATGTATCGGATCGGCTCCAGAGGCGTAAACCCTTAGCCATCTTGGGATACTCCTCCTCAACCTTGGGCAAAATCCTCCTCTACCTTTCTACCTCCTGGGGATGGGTCTTCGCCGGACGGGTGGTGGACCGCTTCGGCAAGGGGGTCCGCACCGCGCCCAGGGATGCCCTCATCGCTGATAGCGCCCCCGTTGACAGGAAGGGAGAAGCGTATGGCCTCCACCGGGCGCTGGACACGGCTGGTGCTGCTCTGGGGGTTACCCTAGCCATTATCTTCATGACCGCTTACAAAGGCGACTATAAGACGGTCTTCCTCCTCTCCCTGGTCCCGGCTGTCTTGGGGGTGGGGCTCCTTCTCTTCGCCCGGGAGGTAAAGGGGCGAACTTTCGCTTTCGCCCTCCCCCTCTCTTTTCGCTGGTCGGCCCTCCCCCGCCGGCTCCAAGCCTTCTTGATCGTGGTCCTCCTCTTCACCCTGGGCAACTCCTCAAACCAATTTCTGCTCCTTAGGGCCCAAGACCTGGGCTTTGCTCCCCAGATAATCCTCATCCTCTACCTGATCTACAACATCGTATATGCCCTCTTCTCCTACCCAGCGGGAAGGCTCTCCGATATCATCGGCCGCAAGAGCCTATTGGTTTCTGGCTACCTCTTCTATGGGCTGGTATATCTGGGGTTCGCCATAGTGGGCCAGGCCTCTCTCCTTTGGCCGCTCTTCGCCGCCTATGGCCTCTATATCGCCTTCACCGAGGGGGTGGAGAAGGCCCTGGTGGCTGATATCGCCCCCCAGGAGTTGCGAGCCACCCTCATAGGGTTCCACGCTACCTTCGTAGGCATTGGCCTCTTGCCCGCCTCCTTCATCGCCGGGGCCCTCTGGAATCTCTTCGGAGCCCCTGCTCCCTTCTACTTCGGCAGCCTCATGGGACTATTGGCAGCCCTGGGCCTGTGGCTGGTCATTTGACGAAGCCCCTCGATATCCCATGTCGTCACAGTGACCGCGGAATTCTTCCCCTTCTGGATCTTCAAAAAGAGGCTAGACTGACCCGGTTAGTCTCATTAAAAATGCGACAACTGTGGGAGAGTTGAGTGTGTCAATCAGACCTAACACAAGCGGAGTAGGGGAGGCCCTCGCGGCCTCCCGAAAGTAGGAGGGGACAAGCCCCTCCCCTACAACCCATCTTTGCTTCCCGACGGCCAAGCAGGTCTTAGAAGTTACCACCCGAGGCCGTCAAAAGAGAGGTAGGGCGGGTATAGAAACCTGCTCTATCTAGGTCGTATGAGTGGCCCCATCTGGGCCTGGGTATGTGAACCCCTTGCCACCTATTTGTCGCATTTGATATGAGAGATACCGTGCCCTTGACAAGGGGTATCGATGATAGTATAATGAGTGAGCGCTCACTCATTTTGGGGGAGAAGATGGCTGGAAAGAGGGAGAGCAAGAAGGAGGAGTTGGTTCAGAAAAGGTCAGTGCAGATATTGGAGGCAGCAGCGCGGGTATTCGCTCAAAGGGGTTATCACGCTGCCACCACCAAGGCCATCGCTGCCGAGGCCGGGGTTTCCGAGGGGACCATCTACAACTACTTCCAAAGCAAAGAGGATCTACTGCTTAGCATCCCCAGGCTGATGAGCGAGACCACCTTGCTGCCGGCCCTGGGTCAGATGCAGTCCACTCGTACAACCTCTTGGGAAGAGGAAGAGAAACTCTGGACTATCGTTTTGGATAATGCGTTCCAGACGTTGCAACGGAACGTGGACTTCCTAAAGGTGCTCTTCTCCACCCTGCCCACTATGGATGAGAAAACCTTGGAGGAGTATGTGCGCCGAATCCCGCTCTATTTCGCCCAGGCTCTTGAGGAGTTCCTCCAAAGTCGTATCGGTCAAGGCATCTACCGACCTATGGATACCGCTGTAGTGGCACGAGCCTTTATGGGGATGATGGTGATATTTGTGTTGACCCAAGAAGTGCTGCCCGGCAAACGGGTATTCGCCCCCCTCGACTACGAGGTTATAGGGCGGGAGGTCGTGCAACTTTTTCTCTACGGCGTCCTGGCCCGGCCGAGGGGAGGGGAGGGGACATGAATAGCCGCATCTTCCCCATCATGCGCAAGGAGTTCATCCATATACGCCGCGACCCCCGCACCCTCATCATCATGTTCCTAATCCCGGTGATCCAACTGGTGCTCATGGGCTATGCCGCCACCACCGACATAGAGCACCTGCCCACCGCAGTGCTGGATTACGACCGCACCTCGGCCAGCCGGGAATTGATCGAGGCCTATCGGGCCTCCAGTTACTTCGACCTCACTTATTATATAGATGACGAGGAAACCCTAGCCCACCTAGTAGATGGGGGACAGGTGCGGGCGGCCATGATCATCCCCGCCGGATATGGGGAGGAGTTAGACCGGACCCACCAGGCTCAGATCGCCTTCGTCATAGATGGCTCCGACCCCAACGTGGCTCGCACCGCCTTCTCCGCCGCCCAGGCCATAGGCCAGGCCCAATCGGTCAAATTGATAGAGAGGGTCCTCGGGATAGAACCGGAGGAGCAACCGGGCATCGAGGTGCGTCCTCGGGTCTGGTACAACCCGGAGATGAGGAGCGCCAATTTCATGATCCCGGGCATCATCGGCACTATCCTCCAACTTCTGACCACCTTCATCACCGGGGTGGCCATCGTCCGGGAGAGGGAGCAGGGGACCATCGAGCAGTTGATCGTCACCCCCATCCGCTCCTACGAACTGGTGTTGGGCAAGGTGATCCCCTACGTGGCCATCGCCTTCTTCGACCTCTCCGAGGTGCTCATCATTGGGGTCTTTTGGTTCGGCATGCCCATCCACGGTAGTATCCTTTTGCTCTTCGCCTTGGCCCTCCTCTCTCTCCTCACCTCCCTGGGCATGGGGCTATTCATCTCCACCATCGCTCACAGCCAGATGGAGGCCATGCTCCTCACCTTCCTCATCCTCATGCCCTCCATCTTCCTCTCCGGCTTCTTCTTCCCCATAGAGGCCATGCCCGCTGCCCTGCAAGCCATAAGTTACGTCATCCCCCTCCGCTACCTTTTAGTCATCATTCGGGGTATCATCTTAAAGGGGGTGGGGCTACAAGTCCTGGCCAGCCAGGTGGTGGCCATCGTCATCTTCGGCATGGTCATTTTGGGGTTGGCCTCGGCGCGCTTCAGGAAGACCTTGGAGTGAGATGATCATCGAGACAGAGAACTTAACCAAACGATTCGGCGAGGTCACCGCTGTGGACGGCCTGAACCTGGCCGTGGAAGAAGGGGAGATATTCGGCCTGGTGGGGCCCGACGGGGCAGGGAAGACCACTACCATCCGCCTCCTTTCCGCCGTCATGAACCCCACCCAGGGGAAGGCCTCCGTGGCTGGTTATGACACGGTGAAGCAGCCGGAGGAGATAAAGCGGATCATTGGCTATATGCCTCAGCGCTTCAGCCTCTACGGCGACCTCTCGGTGAGGGAGAACCTGGCCTTCTTCGCCGATATCTTCGAGGTGAAAGGAACGAAGAGGGAGGAGAGGATCAAGAGGCTCCTCCACTTCTCTCGCCTGGAGGAGTTTCAGGGGAGGCGGGCCGACCACTTATCCGGGGGGATGCAGAAGAAACTAGCCCTGGCCTGCACCCTCGTTCACCGACCTCGACTCCTCTTCCTCGATGAGCCCACCACCGGGGTGGACCCCATCTCCCGGCGGGAATTTTGGGATATCCTCACCGAATTGCACTTGGAAGGGGTTACCCTCCTGGTGAGCACTCCCTATATGGACGAGGCGGAGCGTTGCTCCCGGGTGGGGTTGCTCTTCCAAGGGAGGCTTATAGTCTGCGACCAGCCGGAGAAGATAAAGGGGTTGGTGCGAGGGGAGGTGATAGAACTTCGCCCCCGTCCCTTGCCCTTGGCCAAAAAGATCGTCGAGGATTGGGAGAGGGCCTTGGAGGTGCAGGTCTATGGGGAGGCCCTCCATGTCTTCGTGGAGGATGCCCAAGGGGTGATGGCTCAACTGGAGGCCCTTCTGGTGGCCCAGGGAGTGGCGGTGGAGGAGATGCGTCAGATAAGGCCCCGCATGGAGCAGGCTTTCACCTCCCTGGTGCGCCAGGCCGCTTGGGGGGAAAAGAGGTAAGTGTGAGGAGAGCCATGGAGGCCTGGAAACGATGGGCCAGACGACTCAAAATGGAGACCTACGCCCTCTACCTGGCCTACAGGGATCCCAGGACGCCCTGGCACGCCCGCTTGTTCGCCGGCCTGGTGGTGGGGTATGCCTTTAGCCCCATAGACCTGATTCCGGACCCCATCCCCGTGCTGGGCTATCTGGACGACCTGATCCTGGTTCCTCTGGGGGTTGCCCTCGCGGTCAAGATGGTCCCTCCGAAAGTCCTGGCCGAGAGCCGGGAAAGGGCCAAGGAGGCCATGAGCGAGGGCAAGCCGACCAACTGGACGGCCGCCGCTGTGATCATGGCTATCTGGCTCCTCTTGGCGGCGGTGGTCGTAGTCCTCATGGTAAGGTGGTTCAGAGGTTGAAATTCTTAGGCATCATCTGTCCTGTAGCACATAACAAATGGGGGCTTTGAGCGGTGAATGAATACGCGGTCGAGGTAGTCAACCTGACCAAGAAGTTCGGCCCTTTCACCGCCGTGGACAAAATCACCTTCTCCATCCGGAGGGGGGAGATATTCGGCTTCCTGGGCCCCAACGGGGCAGGGAAGACCACCACCATCCGCATGCTCTTGGGGCTCCTCCGTCCCACCGCGGGGAAGGCCACCGTCCTGGGGTACGACATCGCCACCCAATCGGAGGAGATAAGGAAGAGGATCGGCTACATGTCCCAGCGCTTCACCCTCTATCAAGACTTGACCGTGTCCGAGAACCTGGAATTTTACGGTCGAACCTACGGGCTGGGAGGGGAGGAGTTGTCCCGAAGAAAAGGGTATGTGATGGAGATGGCCGGGCTGGAGGGCCACGAGAAAGAATTGGCTCAGAACTTAGCCGGGGGGTTCAAGCAGAGGTTGGCCTTGGGCACGGCCATCCTCCATGAGCCGGAGATCTTATTCTTGGATGAGCCCACGGCCGGGGTAGATCCCGTCTCCCGCCAGGCCTTCTGGAGTTTCCTCTATAGCCTGGCTGAGGGGGGGACTACCATCCTGGTCACCACTCATTACATGGATGAGGCCGAACATTGTCACGATTTGGCCTTCATTCATAACGGCAAGATCATCGCCCAGGGGTCTCCTCGAAGTATAAAGGAGAAGCATATGAAGGGGGAGGTCTTGGAGGTAGAGTGTCAGCGGCCGGACATAGCCTTGTCTGCCCTGAGGGAACTGGGGCTCTTCGATGAGGTGGCCCTCTATGGCTCCCTCATCCACGTGGTGGCCCAAGGGGTGGAAAAGCAAAGGCCCACCATCGAGGCCGTTCTGCGCCAGAGGGACGCGGGGCTAGTGAAGATGGAGTTAATCGCCCCCTCTTTGGAGGATGTCTTCATCTCTAGCATAAGGAGCGAGGAGATGGCCAGATGAGGAAAAAAGTGGGGATAGTCCTCATAGCGCTCTTGCTGGTGGCGGGAGGGGTTTGGTGGTACTTTAGCGCCCATCCGGAAGCCTCCCCTCCATTCCTTAGCGAGCGTGGGTTAGGAGTTGGGAAGGCTTCCAGTGTGATCATTGAAGCCTCGGGCGTCATGGAGGCTGAAGAGATATCCATCACCGCCGAAGTGGGAGGACGGATCGAGAAAGTCTGGGTCGAGGAGGGAGACCAGGTGGAGGAGGGGGCCACCCTCATCGCCCTGGACGCCGACCTTTTAGAGGCCCAGATGAGGCAGGCGGAGGCGGCCTTGGCCGCAGCACAAGCCAACCTGGCCCGGGTGGAGGCCGGGGCTCGCCCCGAGGAGGTGAGACAGGCGGAGGCCCTTTTGCAGCAGGCCGTAGCCACTCGCGATGGGACCGAGCAGGCCTGGCGGGACGCCTTGGCTCTCCGGGACGAGCCTCAAGAGTTACTCTTGCGCATCGGGGAGGCCGAGAGCGCCTTGGCGGCGGCCGAGGAAGGAGTGGCCCAGGCCCAAGCCAACCTCCAGGCTGCCGAAGCCAAAGAGGGCTCCCTAGCCCAGATTTATGACGGCTTGTTGGAGGGCTTTGACATCATAGTGAAGATACCCCATATCGGCCCGGTGGAGAAACATGTGGAGGTCCCGTCCAATGCCCTGGATGAGGCCAGCAGGCAGTGGAACTTGGCCAGCCAGGAGACTTGGTTGGCGTGGTCGGCCCTCTATCAGGCCTTGGCTCAGCGGGACGGGGCCAAGCGCCAACTGGAACTCCTGCAAAGGATGCGAGACACCCCCTTGGCCGCCCAAGCCCAGGTGGATGCTGCCCGGACCGAATATGAGGTGGCCCAGGGGGAGGTGAAAACGGCCCAGGCTCAACTGGACCTCCTGCGCGCCGGACCCACGGAGCAGCAGGTGGCCATGGCCCAGGCCCAGGTGCAGCAAGCGGAGGCCGAACTAGCCGTCCTGAAGGTGAAATGGGCCAAGATGACCCTGAAGGCCCCTCGAGCCGGCCTCATCCTGGAGCGGATGGTGGAGGCGGGGGAGATGGCCGCTCCTGGGACTCCCCTCCTGAGGCTGGCCGACCTGGATGAGGTTACCCTTACCGTCTATGTCCCCGAGACCGATATCGGGCGGGTGAAGGTGGGGCAGGAGGCCGAGGTGGAGGTAGATACCTATCCTGGCCGAGCCTTTAGCGGCCGGGTGGTCTTCATCGCCCCGGAGGCCGAATTCACCCCCCAGAGCGTGCAAACCAAGGAAGAGAGGGTCACCTTGGTCTTCGGGGTGAAGATAGAGATCCCCAATCCGGATCACCTCCTCCGGCCGGGGATGCCCGCCGAGGCCAAGATAAGGGTGGAGGGGTGAGATGAGAGGGAAGAGCGCCGCATTCACCGGCTTGATCATAGTGATAGCCTTGGCCCTAGTTTGGTTCCTCCTCCCCACGGGCACGAAGGACGATATCTTAGGCTCTCTGGGTTGGGGGGAGGCCGAGGCCCTCACCGCCTCCGGGGTCATTGAGGCTAGAGAGGTATCCATCGCCGCCGAGGTGGGGGGGCGCATGGTGGATATAACCGTGAGCGAGGGCGACCAGGTGAAGGAAGGAGATATCTTAGTGCGCCTCGACACCGACCTCGTGGAGGCGGAGATGGGGCGGGCGGAGGCGACGGTGGCCCTAGCGGAGGCCCATCTAGCCCAAGTGGAGGCCGGGGCTCGAGGGGAGGAGATAGCCGTCGCCCGGGCCAACCTGGAGCGAGCCATGGCCGCCCGAGAGGGGGCTAAGCGTGCCTGGGAGGACGCTCAAGCCCTCTTGGAGGAGCCCCAGGATCTAGAATTGCAGATCGCCCAGGCTCAGACCGAAGTGGAGTTAGCCCTACACCAGGTCTCCCAGGCCCAGGCACAGATGGCCCAAGCCAAGATCATGCGGGACAAATATGAATATGACGGCTCGGCCCTGGGACAAGGCCTCTATCAAACTTATAGCCACCAGGTGGTGGCAGGGGAGGCAGCGGTGGCCGCGGCCCAGGAGAGATATGAGGGAGCCCAGGGGAAGTTGGAGCAACTTCTGAAGATCAAGGAGAGCCCCCTCTCTCTAGAGGCTCAGGTTCACTCCGCCCAGGCTCGCTACCAAGCCGCGGCGGCCGCGGTCGAGGTGGCTCAGGCAGCCCTGGACTCCTTGGAGGCCGGGCCCACCCTGGAGGAGGTGGCCGAGGCCCAGGCTAACCTGGAAGGGGCCCAAGCCGGCCTGGAGTTGCTAGAGGTACAGATGGATAGGATGACCCTGCGGGCCCCGATTGGAGGCCTGGTCACCAGCCGCCCGGCTCAGATGGGAGAGACGGCAGCCCCCGGCGCCGTCCTCCTCACCCTGGCCAACCTGGACCAGGTGGAACTGACCGTCTATATCCCCGAGAGCCGCCTGGGGGAGGTGGGCCTGGGCCAGGAGGTGAGGGTGGAGGTGGATTCTTTCCCGGGGAAGGTCTATGTCGGGGAGGTGGTCTATATCTCCTCTGAGGCGGAGTTCACCCCTCGCAACGTGCAGACCAAGGAGGAGCGAGCCAAGACCGTTT
>CAYUAM010000059.1:0-9018 GCA_964442805.1 uncultured Anaerolineales bacterium
CCCTCACGAATACCTTCTTGGCCATCTCTCCTCCTTAAACGGTTACTCCATACATTACGTCGCCCACCAAGGCCCTGGCCAACTCAGGGGGCACCTCCTGGTAGTGGTCGAATTCCATGGTGAAGGTGCCACGGCCTTGGCTCATGGAACGCAAAGCGGTGGCATAACCGAACATTTGGGCCAGGGGGACTTGGGCTCGCACCACTTGAAGGTCCCCACGGGGAGTCATCCCCTCGATCTGGGCTCTCTTAACGTTGAGGTCTCCGATCACCTCCCCCAAGTACTCCTCCGGCACCACCACCTCCAGTTTCATGATGGGCTCCAAGAACACCGGGTTGGCCCTTTGAAGGCCACTCCTCATGGCGTTGGAGGCCGCTATCTTGAAGGCCATCTCCGAGGAATCCACCTCATGATAGGAACCACCCACTAGAGTAACCCTGATATCCACCACTGGATAACCGGCCAGGACCCCGCTCTCCAGGGCCCCCTCCACCCCCTTCTTCACTCCAGGGATATACTCCTTAGGCACCGCCCCTCCGGCCACCCGTTCCTCGAATAGGAACCCTTCCCCCCGACCCAAGGGCGCCAACTCCAGCCAAACGTAGCCGTATTGGCCCCGCCCTCCGGTCTGGCGGATGAACCGCCCCTCCACCCTCACCGGGGTGGTGATGGTCTCCCGATAGGCCACCTGAGGCTTGCCCACCTTGGCCGAGACCCTGAACTCTCGCAACATCCGCTCCACCAAGACCTCCAGGTGCAACTCTCCCATGCCCGAGATGATGGTCTGCCCGCTATCCTCATCCTGACGAACTCGGAAGGTGGGATCCTCATCGGCCAAACGACTCAAAGCCTCGCTCATCTTATCCTGATCGGCCTGGGTGCGGGGCTCGATGGCCACGGAGATAACCGGCTCCGGAAAACGTATGGCCTCCAAGACTATGGGGTGGCCAGGGTGACAGAGGGTATCCCCGGTAAAGGCCTCCTTGAGGCCCACGGCAGCGGCGATATTGCCGGCGTGGATTTCCTCGATCTCCTCCCGATGGTTGGCGTGCATGCGTAAGAGCCGCCCTACTCGCTCCTTCTTCCCCCTGATGACGTTGAGGACCTGGGATCCAGCCGTCAAGGAGCCGGAGTATACCCGTAGATAGGCCAAACGCCCCACGTAGGGGTCGGAAACTATCTTAAAGACCAAGGCGGAGAGGGGCTCGCTCCTGTCGGCCCGGCGCGTCTCCTCCTCCCCGCTCTTGGGGTTAACCCCCTTCACCGGCGGTATGTCCAAGGGCGAGGGGAGATAATAGACGATGGCATCCAAGAGGGGCTGCACCCCTTTATTGCGTAAGGCCGCCCCGCAAAGGACGGGGAAGAGCCTCAACTCCAAAGTGGCCCTGCGCAGGGCCTGCCTGATCTCCTCCGCGCTGATCTCCTCCCCCTCCAGGAACTTGACCGTTAACTCCTCATCGCTCTCCACTACCTTCTCAACTAAGGCCTCCCGACGTCGAGCGGCCTCCTCCCGCAAGGAAAGGGGAATCTCCCTCGACTCTTGAAGGGTGCCCAACTCATCGGCATAGACTATCGCTTCCTGAGCGATGAGGTCCACCACTCCCTCGAACTCATCCTCCACCCCGAGGGGCATCTGAAGGGCTATCGGTTCGGCCCCCAACCGCTGGGCAATCATCTTCACCGTATGGTCCAGATCGGCCCCCGGCCGATCCATCTTATTGACGAAGCAGATGCGAGGCACGCCGAAGCGGTCGGCCTGACGCCATACCGTCTCCGATTGGGGCTCCACGCCCGCCACCCCGTCGAAGACCACGATCCCCCCATCTAAGACGCGAAGGGACCTCTGCACCTCCACGGTGAAATCGATGTGGCCCGGCGTGTCGATGATGTTGATGCGATGATCCTGCCAATAACAGGTGGTAGCGGCGGCGGTGATGGTTATCCCCCGCTCCTTCTCCTGCTCCATCCAGTCCATGGTGGCCGCGCCGTTATGGACCTCGCCCATGCGATGGATCTTATGGGTATAAAAAAGGATCCGCTCGGTGACGGTGGTCTTCCCGGCATCGATATGGGCGATGAAACCTATATTTCTGGTTTTATCCAGAGGGAAAGGCTCAGCCATAGGTCGCTACCAACGATAATGGGCGAAGGCGCGGTTGGCCTCCGCCATGCGGTGGGTATCCTCCTTCTTCTTCACCGCCGCTCCGGTATTCTGGGAGGCGTCCCAAAGTTCTTGGGCCAATTTCTCGGCCATGGATTTGCCCGGACGAACCTGGGCCGCTTGAATCAACCAACGGATAGCCAAAGATTGACGTCGCTCTCCCCGGATCTCCACCGGCACTTGATAGGTAGCCCCACCGACCCGACGAGGGCGCACTTCCAATACCGGGGTGATATTCCTCATAGCCTGATGGAAGACCTCCAGGGCGTTGCGATGGAACCTCTCTTCGATGATATCGAAGGCCCCATAGATTATCTTCCTGGCCACGCTCTTCTTCCCCCGCTGCATGACCCGGTTGGTGAAACGAGCCACCAATTCGCTGTTGTATTTCGTGTCCGGTTCTACTTGCCGACGGGCCGGCCGCGTCCGTCTGGGCATCTCACTACTCCCTTAGCATTGGAGAAGACTAGCCATTTCTAGTCTCCTCACAAACCTCCACCAGGCTATTTCATTCTAGACCGTAGGCTTGGGGCGCTTGGTGCCATACTTGGAACGGCCCCGCTTCCGGGCCTCCACCCCTCCGGCATCGAGGGCTCCGCGCACGATATGGTAACGTACCCCAGGCAGGTCCTTCACCCTGCCTCCCCGCACCAGAACCACAGAGTGCTCCTGAAGGCCGTGACCTTCCCCGGGGATATAGGCTGTCACCTCGATGCCGCTGGTCAGCCTCACCCGGGCCACCTTCCTTAAGGCCGAGTTAGGCTTCTTAGGGGTCACCGTCCGCACCAAGGTGCAAACACCCCTCTTCTGAGGCGCGGCCTCAGTTCGCACCGTCTTCTGCTTGAGGGCGTTATAACGGAAACGCAAAGCGGGAGCCTTGCTCCTCTTACTCGGCTTCTTTCGCCCCTTCCTTATCAACTGATTGATAGTTGGCATATCATCACCCTGGAATGGATTTCAAAAGATAAAGTATACTGGCTTTGGGGAATAATGTCAATCCCTCCCTCTCTCCAGGAAGCCCCACCCGAGTCGGGGATACCTCTCCACGCTCTCTTCCTTCCCGAACTGCATACGACTCCCCTGCTCGTCTATCACCTCCACCGCCAACCCTAGGCTTTGCAACTCCTTAACTAAGACCCGGAAAGATTCGGGGATCCCTGGCTCGGTCACCGGCTCCCCTTTGATGATGGCCTCGTAGGTCTTCACCCGCCCGATCACATCATCGGATTTGATGGTGAGCATCTCCTGTAGGGTGTGGGCCGCGCCATACGCCTCCAGGGCCCAGACCTCCATCTCCCCGAAGCGCTGACCCCCAAATTGGGCCTTGCCGCCCAAGGGCTGCTGAGTGACCAAGGAGTAAGGGCCGGTAGAACGGGCATGAACCTTGTCCTCCACCAAATGAGCCAACTTCATCATATAAATTACCCCTACTGTCACCGGGTGGTCATAAGGCTCCCCAGTACGGCCATCGTGAAGGATCATCTTCCCCCAGATGGGGAGGGGACAGCCGGTCTCTTTGCTCACCTCTACCGCCCTAGCCATAAGTTCCTGGCCCTCCAGGCCATCGGTGGAATAGCCCCCATCCTCCAGCCAGAGCCGCAGGCACACCTGGCAGGCTAACTCATCAGCGGCCTTTAACTCCTCCCGGGGTCGGGAATCACCATCCCATACCAAGAGGGTTTCCGGCTCATACCCTTTTTCCTTCAGCCATTCCTGTAGGACGCTGCGGCGAGCGTAGGTAGGATCGGAGGCCAAGGCCTCGCCATTGTACCCTTTGCTTCCCAACCAGTACGTTAGATATAGGAGGCACGCCTCGTCGTCGTCCTTCAACCCCTCCGTATCGTACTCGACCTCCCGCAGCCATTCCCAGGCCCGCTCGGTGAACTCCGCCCAGGCTTTATCGATCAACCAGGCCCGGGCCAATTCGGCCATGGTCTCCTCCTCATCCGCTCCATCGAAGACGGGGGAGATGGCCTTGAACCCCAAGCGATGGGCTGCCCAGCCCAAGTGAGTCTCGAAGACCTGCCCGATATTCATCCGCCCCGGAACCCCTAGGGGGTTCAAGATCAACTCCACCGCAGTTCCATCGGCTAGGAAGGGCATATCCTCAACGGGGACCACCTTGGATATGACCCCCTTGTTTCCATGGCGGCCAGCGATCTTATCCCCTTCGGTTATCTTGCGCCTTTGAGCGATGGAGACCCTCACCATCCGCTCCACCCCGGCGGCGAGTTCATGATTATCCTCTCGGCTGAGGGTCCTAATATCCACCACTTTTCCCTTCTCGCCGTGAGGGAGCCGGAGGGAGGAATCTTTCACCTCCCGAGCCTTCTCCCCAAAAATGGCCCGCAGGAGCTTCTCCTCCGGGGTGAGGTCGGTCTCCCCCTTAGGGGTGATCTTCCCCACCAGGATATCGTTGGGCCCTACCACCGCCCCTATACGGATGATCCCCTCCTCATCCAAATCCTTCAAGGCCTCGTCGCCCACGTTGGGGATATCGCGGGTTATCTCCTCCGGCCCCAGTTTGGTGTCCCGGGCCTCCACCTCGTGTTTCTCGATATGGATAGAGCTATATTTGTCCTCCCGCACCAGGCTCTCGCTGATCAGTACCGCATCCTCATAATTGCCCCCCTCCCAGGAGAGGAAGGCCACTATCACGTTCTGACCTAGGGCCAAATCCCCCTTATCGGTAGAGGAGGTGTCAGCCAGGACCTGCCCCGCCCGCACTTCCTGGCCCCTCTCCACGATGGGCCGCTGGTCTATGCAAGTGCCTTGATTGGAACGGTTGAAGCGACGAAGGAGGTAGACCTGCTCTCCCTTCGCGCCCCGCACCACCATGCGATCCGAGGTAACGCTCACGACCTCCCCATCTTCCTTAGCCACCACTACTTGGCCTGAGTCCCGGGCCGCTTGGCCCTCCATGCCCGTCCCCACCAGAGGGGCTTCAGGGCACAGCAAGGGGACCGCTTGGCGCTGCATGTTGGAGCCCATCAAGGCTCGATTGGCGTCGTCATGCTCCAAGAAGGGGATGAGGGCCGTGGAAACGGAAACTATCTGCTTGGGGGAGATATCCATGAAATCCACTTCCTCTATGGACTCCAAGAGGAACTCCTGACCTCGCCGCACCGATACCCTATCCTCCACGAACTGCCCCTCCCCGTCCAGGAGGGCGTTGGCCTGAGCGATGGTATATCGCTCCTCCTCATCGGCGGAGAGATAAACTATCTCCTTTGTGGCCAAGGGGCGAACGGCTACCTCCTCTAAAGGAAGGGCGGAGATCTCCCCAGCCAACTCCGGAGTGGCCACAGTGCCCGCTTTGGCCACCCTCTGTCCCGAGGGGCCTATGATATCCTCCCGCAAGGTCTTGCCCACCAGGGCATCGGGTTCATGGGGGAGCGCCTTTATCACCCGGCGGTAAGGGGTCTCTATGAAGCCATACTCATTGACGACGGCATAGGTGGCCAGCGAGCCGATGAGTCCGATATTGGGGCCCTCCGGCGTCTCTATGGGGCAGATGCGACCATAATGGCTGTGGTGCACATCCCGGACGTCGAAGCCGGCTCGCTCTCGCCGCAACCCCCCTGGCCCCAGGGCAGATAGCCTCCTCTTATGGGTCAACTCGGCCAAGGGGTTGGTCTGGTCCATGAATTGGGAGAGTTGGCTCCCCCCGAAGAACTCCTGGGTGGCGGCCACCAGAGGTCGAATGTTGATCAGGCTGATGGGGGTGATCTGCGAGGGGTCACGGGTGCTCATCCTCTCCCGCACCACCCTCTCCATGCGGAGTAGGCCGATGCGCAACTGGTTCTGAATTAACTCTCCCACCGTCTTCACCCGACGATTCCCCAGATCGTCGATATCATCCGCATCCTCCACTCCGTTATTCACCAGGATCATCTGCTCCACCACTTTCACCAAATCCATCTTGGTCAAGGTACAGCGATCCATAGGGACGGAGAGGCCTAGTTTCTTATTCAGTTTGTAACGGCCCACCTTAGCCAAATCGTAGCGTCGGGGGTCAAAGAGTAGAGAAGTAAAATAGTTCTGCGCATTCTCCCGAGTAGGGGGATCGCCCGGCCGCATCCTACGGAAGAACTCTATCAAGCCCCCCTCCGAGTTGCGAGTGGCCTGGTCCCGTTTGAGGGTGGCCTCAATATATCGCCGGTCAGGCATGCTATCACAATGCTCAAAGAGGCGAAGGAGTTCCTCATCGGTGCCCTCGCGCAAGAGATTCGGATGGGGGTCCTCCATCTGGAGCGCCCCCAAGGCTCGCAAGAGAACGGTGACCGGGATCCTGCGCTTACGGTCCACTTTCACGGAGAGGATATCCCTCTTGGAGGTCTCGAACTCCAACCAAGCCCCTCGATCAGGGATCAATTTAGCCATGCATAATCGGTTGCCAGTAGAAGGGTCTAGATCAGCCTCGAAATAGACGCCTGGGGAGCGGATGAGTTGGCTAACTACCACCCTCTCCGCCCCGTTGACGATGAAGGTGCCGTTGGGGGTCATCAGGGGGAAATCGCCCAGATAGACATCTTGCTCCAGCCTTTCCCCCATCTCGTTGATGAAGCGGGCCCGAACATAGAGAGGAGCGGCGTAAGTCATATCCATGGTCCGACAAGTGGCCTCGTCATACTTGGGCTCCTCGAACCAATAATCCGCCAGTTCCAAGCGCATTTTCTTGTTGAAACTCTCGATGGGAAATACCTCATCGAAGAGTTCCTTCAACCCTCGCTCCTTAAAATCTTCAAAGGAACGCAATTGCATCTCGATGAGGGAAGGAACGGGGTGGACATCTGACATGCGAGCGTACGATTTGCGACCGTCGGGTGCCAGGGCTACCACAGGTGGCTCAAGCGCCTCTAGGTCAAAAAGAGGGGCTTGCCCTCTAGGGGCGGAAAGCCGCACTTTCTCACTCCTCTTGCCGATCACCTTGACTGCCTTGGCCATAGCCTTCTCTCCCCTCCAGGAGCACTGAAGACGGGCCCATCGGCCCGTCGAAATCGATATGACAAATAATTATTATACCATATATTTTCTTTTAATACAAGCACAATGGGGAGTGAATCCTTGTGGTTAAGCCTCGGTCAACCCTTATCCAATTACATGGAGAGCGACGTCATCACCTGCTAGGGAGCCCTTCCAGGGCAAACTCCATCCCTTCGCCTGAAACTCCCGGATGTCTTATCCATGCGCCAGCAAGATTTCAGTTGCTCAGATAATACCTCAATTTCCTGCTGAAATGGGGGTGACGCAATTTGCGAAGGGCTTCTCCCTCGATCTGACGGATGCGCTCTCGGCTCAAGTTGAACTCCTCAGCGATCTCTTGGAGGGTGCGAGGGTCGCCATCGCTCAGGCCGAAGCGGAGATCTATCACCCTCCGCTCCCTGGAGGATAGTTTCCAGAGAACCTCTCTCAACTCCTCTCGCAATTCCCCACCCAACATCAACTCCACCGGGGAAGGGACCTCATCCTCTATGAACTCGCCCAGTTGGCTCTCCCCCTCCTCTCCCACGGGCTTCTCCAGGGAGAGGATATTGGTGGGGGCCTGAAGGACCCTCTCCATCTGCTCCGGGCTCAACTGGAGGGCATCGGCTACCTCTCCCATCTCCGGCTTCCGGCCCAGTTCCCTCTCCAGTCGACCTGAGACTTGCTTTACCCGCCGCAGCCTCTCGCCCATGTGAACCGGCAGCCGAATGATTCGACTCTGATAGGAAAGGGCTCGGGTTATGGCCTGACGGATCCACCAGGTGGCATAGGTACTGAACCTGTTCCCTTGGCGATGGTCGAACTTGTCTACTGCCCGCATCAGCCCCAAGTTGCCTTCTTGAATGAGATCCAGAAAAGCAAGCCCTTGACCCCTATAGTGCTTAGCGATGCTGATCACCAAGCGCAGATTGGATCGAATCAACTGCTCACGGGCGGCCTCTCCCTCGCTAACCTGACCTTCCAGGGCTTGGCGCTCGTCGGAGAGGAGAGCCTCCTCTTCTAACCGTTTCTGGGCCCTCATCCCCCTTTGTATTTGCTTGACTAGGGCGATCTCCTCTTGAGGGCCCAGGATCTCGTGCCGGGCCGCATCCCTGAAGTAGAGGGCTAGGCTATTCTCCGTCTCTAGTTCCTCCAACTCCAGGGCTTCCCCGTCGGTAGGCACTGGCAGGGCTAACTGTTCCTCCTCCAGGACTCCCTCTTCGCCGATATAAGGTATCCCTGCCTCCTCCAGCAGAGAGAAGATCTCCCCTATCTCCTCAATATGAGACTCGGCGTCCGGGAGTTCCTGAAGGATATCCTCAGAGGAGATATATCCTTGTTCCTCGCCCTTCTCTAAGAGCCTTTGTTTAACCTTTTTATACATCTCCATGAACTCAAGGGGCGCCAGGCCTGTGGTGAGTCTCCACCCAAAAAAGCCGACACCTCCGTATCGGCGAAAAGGCGACCTCAAAGCCACGCTCGACCCGCTGCACCCTCCCTCGTCCGTTACAAGAAGTTCATTATCAAAGCCTAATTTTACCATATTTTTTTCTCATTTGCAACTATCCGCTATCGATCTTCGGCCACAAAGGACAAAAGATCCCCATGGCATCTGACATCGCCCTACCAATTTGACACCGGTCCTTATTCCCTATTGACAAAAATAGCAAAAAGCAGCATAATAGTGATATCGTCAATATTCTAACTAGGTTGTCGCCTTGGCTACAAGACGAAGAAGAGGCGGTCGCAGAGGATCAAGTGCTTCGCTACAAGAAGGGCTGCTGGCAAATTCTCGACCCCTCTCGGGGGATGAGCAAATGAAGGACGAAAGGAAGACGAAAGAGCAACTCGTAAGTGAATTAGTGAAACTACGCCAACGAGTTGCTGACTTA
>CAYUAM010000060.1:0-8768 GCA_964442805.1 uncultured Anaerolineales bacterium
ACAATCCGATCGCTAGGCTCTGGTGCCCCTTGCTCGAACTCCTTGGCATTCTCGGGGGTTGTCAGGCTCACACTAAAGACCACCCGATCATTATCAACAGGTTCTAGATGGTCAACGTTTGCACTCTTGGTTAGGAGGAGCAGTTGGAGGTTCTCGTGTTTCGACATCTGAGAGACCACTTCGTTGACGATACCGGTGAGGTGATCCACGGCCAATGGGTCTGCCAGCTCCCCAGTATTCAGAAGGATGGGCTTGGCTGTCTTGTCGTTGAGCCTTTCCATTTCTTGCCACAGGTCCTCCAGGTTCAAGTATTGCCTAACGTAGGGAGCCATCCGAAATGTAAGTTGAAGGTAGCAGTATGAACAGTCGTATGGACATCCAGTTCCCAGGACTAGTTTGTAGAACCTATGGCAGACTACCCCACGAGGGGGGTTGAATACGCTGATGAAAGGACTTCTTCGCTTTGCCAGGTGAAGGATCTTCTTTCCAGCATCGATCTTCTCCGCCAGAGTCCAACCTCCCCCTCGACCAAGCAGACTGCCAATGAGGACTGGGGCTTCATCGATCCTTCGACACAGTCTCCTGATCTCGCTAACGCCTAGGCCTAGCTCCCTAACGAAGGCTTTGGCTGCCTCTTCTTCAATATCGTTGCCTTCTAGGGTTAGGATGAGGTACCTCCTATCCTTGCCAAGGTTCTCAACCACCCTTAGTACCCGGCCAAGGGATTTCTCTTCCAGTAGCAAGGCACCATCTATCCCTACAACCTGGAATTGATCCGCAACTCCTTGGCCTCTACTTGCCCCTACTGTTTCATCTTTCATGGGTCCTCCTTTCTTGAGATATGAAAGAGGAGCCACTGTTGGCTCCTCTAGCCTCTACCCCTCGCTTCTTGCCAGTCTTTCCCCTACGTGGTAGACTGGTCTCGATGGTGAAGGTCAAACACCTATCGTTTTTAGGTTGGTTCGGTGTTAGCCTACGCAACACCCATGGAGTATCGCCTTGAGTCATTGGGAGTACTAGCATAAAATGGGCCAAAATAGTGGGAAATTAGAGGGGGACACTCCACGTGCTTCTCATAGAGCATACTCACGGATGACCGATTGAGACCTTTAGGCAAATACCAGATCGAGGGTATATGTAGGAAGTGCTGCCCCCGGGGATTCGAACGCGCACACCCTCATCGCCGCGCAAATGGGCCTAGTTTGCGGCCTATGAGGGTCATCCCCTCCTGAAGACAGAGACGCTTGTCCCTCACCCCTGCCTGTCATCATTCACGGCCTACTTTCTTGCAGTCTGCTCAAGGATAGTTACCCAACAAACGCCGATCTTCTTTCTTGTGGAATACAGCCCGGCGGTGGGCAAGGCCTCAGCATGTGGTCTCACAGTGCGACACGGAACATAAGAGCCTGCCACGCTGGCTCGTCAACCCCTTGCCTCCCCGTAAACCTTCGTCTGTCTGCCGCCACGACAGCGCCTCCCCACGGGCGCACACTGCACTACATAACCAGGCATAACCGAGTGCCGATTCGTTATGTCAACGCACCCCACACGCGCCCTGCCCTAGACTCACCGCCGGCTCAACAGGCCGCGACGAGATTGCATCGCTCTCTCAACGCGGCGCTCCTCATCTTATGTACCAAGTCGCCAGGCCCTATACATACGACTCTCGGACTCACCTGCAGTGCTATGCGAAGACTAGGCCTGTGGATTGCCTCTAGAAGTTCGCACTAGTCAAGGCGACCTGCTGCGAGCGCCGTGCGCCTGTTGCATCCGAGAGGGTTTGTGAAAGGCTCCCTGGCTTCCCAGAATCGCTTCTGAGGCCTCTTTGCGGTTGCTGAAGGCTGATATACCACTCCGCTGCTCCATGCAATTGGGACGCCTAAGCAGCCCTCCTGGGCCGAGC
Organism: uncultured Anaerolineales bacterium; assembly: GCA_964442805.1. Classification (GTDB taxonomy): domain Bacteria; phylum Chloroflexota; class Anaerolineae; order UBA7937; family UBA7937; genus CAYUAM01. The sequence continues at coordinate 1,904 of CAYUAM010000060.1, forward strand.
GACTTAGTGAGCGTACTGAATGAAGCAAGCGGCGAACGCTTGATGGCCCCCCTGGTTAGCCCGTCCCCCCCTACCCCGCTCGGAGACCAAATCTGCAACCCATGATTTACCTATGCCATGCTTGCAGGAAATGGCCAAACTGCTCTCTACCGGATCAGTTCGATCTCCTCGCAGATCAACAAGTCTTTTATTTCAAACACCCCTGAGGGCACAGACGCTTATCCACAGTCGCCGTTGAGCGTACTGTGGATTTTAATTTTGCATGAGGGACGGTCGAGAAGCCCGTCCCATCGCTTGCCTCCCCCAGACAGCCCTCTCAGGGCAACCTAGCCTCCTGCTTCTGAGGAGTCCTTCCTGTGTATACTCTCGATCTGGTGTTTGTCTGGGCCCGCTTGCGCGCCGCATGTTCACCCCAGTCACCACGAAGCCAGAAGAGATCACCTAAGGAGTTCAGGAAGTGAAGCTCAAAGGGCGGGAGGCTCCCCATGTGATGTCGAAAGCACGCTTTTCACCAGGTTGACAGAGTGGACTCTCGGGAGTATCTTAGAAGGGAGTGCAAAGGTCCTTTTTTCTCATGGGGAGGGAATCGACTTGACCAAACCAAATCGGGAATTCCTGGTGCTCCTTGAGGTAGCCACGACTTTGGCTCAAGCCGACACACTACATAGCCTTCTAAATCGGGTGATGAAGACCTTGCAGGATAACATGGAGGAGGTTGACGCCGGGGCCGTCTTTCTACACGATGAAGAAAATGGAGAGCTAAGGGTGGTGGCCCTTTCAGGATACCGGCGCGAACCGGCAATGCGTGTCCGTATCAAACCAGGAGAATCCATTCCTGGAGAAGTCTTTCGATCAGGGAAGGCCGCGATTTATAGCACACCACAAGAGGTCAAGAGGGCCATGGCTAGCCTAACTCCAAAGAATCGAGCCCTCTACGATGAGGCCACGGAAAGATTGGGCCGACCCCAAAGCACTGTATCCTTACCTTTGTTGGTTGGAGAAAGAAAGATTGGCGCCCTGCTTTTCCAGTGCTTCCACAAGGACAAGAAGGGCTTTCAAGAAGAGGATCTATCTTTCTATGTGGCCTTGGCTGGCATTATTGCTACAGCCATAGATAGGGTGCGATTGCAGGATAAGGCTCGGGAGGCAAGGGCCTTGGAAGAGGCTAACCGCTTGAAGGCGGAACTGATTTCTGTGTTGGCCCATGAGATGCGAACGCCTTTAGCCTCTATCAAGGGTTACAGCACGGCCCTATTGTTGGAGGATGTGCAGTGGGAGCCAGAAAAACAGCGCGAGTTCTTGGAGATCATCGATGCCGAGTGCGACAACCTTAGCGAGATAGTTAGGGACCTACTAGAATCCTCGATGATCGATGCTGGCCTTCTGGAGATCGAAAGGGAACCCATCCTCATGCCCCGATTGGCTCGGGAAGTGATGAGGGAGATAGCACGCAGGACCAAAATCCATCGCTTCCTAGTCACCTTTCCCGATGAATTCCCCATCATAGAGGCCGATCCTGAGCGTATCCGTCAGGTATTGCATAACCTTCTGGATAACGCCGTGAAATATTCGCCGGATGGAGGGCTAGTAGTAGTACGGGGAGAGGTTAGCCCGTCAGAGGTGATAATCAGTGTAGCCGATCAAGGGGTTGGCATCGCCCCTGAAGATTTGAACCGGCTCTTCGACAAATATTTTCGCGTCAAATCAGGCCCTGGCCGTCGTGTGCCGGGGACCGGGTTAGGGTTGCCCATAGCCCAAAACATAATAAAAGGTCATGGCGGACGCATCTGGGCGGAGAGTCAGTTAGGGAAAGGAACCACCCTCTATTTCTCTATCCCTCTAGGAAAGACTGGCTGGGCAACAGGGGAGGAATAGAAGGGATATGTACCACCAACCATGACCAGCATAAAGAGGCGGTTCATATGCGCTAGGGAGAGGGTTCGATGGTCAAAAGCAAGCAGCGGATCTTGATAGTAGATGACGAGCCTCGTTTGGTGCGTCTGGTGCGGGAGGTGCTCGGGGTTGCCGGCTTTGAGGTTTTGGAAGCGGCAGAAGGGGAGACCGCCCTCGAACTACTGGTCTTGGAGCGGCCAGACCTTGTCCTTTTGGACATATTGCTTCCCGAAGGCATGGATGGCTACGAGATCTGTGGGCGCATACGCGAATTCTCCAAGGTCCCCATCATCATGCTCACGGCCAAGGCTCAGGAGGCGGATTTAGTGAAAGGGTTCGATGTCGGCGCCGATGACTACATTACCAAACCTTTCAGCGCCAAGGAACTTATCGCTCGTGTCAAGTCCGCACTTCGGCGGAGTGCTGCTTCCGAGGAGATAATCGCGGCCAAGATCGAGTGCGGTGATCTAGAGGTCGATTTGGCTCGCCGTCAAGTGATGGTCAAAGGCCAGAAGGTGAGATTAACCCCCACCCAATATAGGCTTCTCCACCAGTTGGCCACGAACGCTAACCGGGTAATGCTTCACCAGGACCTACTCACGAAAGTATGGGGCCCTGAGTATCGCGATGATATCGACTACCTGCGCGTTCACATTTGGAGTTTACGGCGCAGGATCGAAGAGGACCCCTCCCACCCTCGCTATATCCTCACCTCGCCAGGCATGGGCTACATGCTGGCTTGCCCCGAACGAGAGATGTGAGGTCTGCCCGATTACAGTGTGTTCGAGCGCTCCCAAACCCTGGTCGGACGCACGAAGATGGAGTTGACCAGGGCCCCATATCCCCTTCGTCGGCCAACCTCCTCATCGTCCACAACCTTGACGTCCAAGGAGAAGCACTCAGCGGTAGCAGTAGGGCAAAGTAGGCGCTTTCTCTCCGTCAGCAGGGCAGCATCCAAGCATGCTACCATCGAATCCAGGGCCGCGCTCTTTCGCTTAACCCAAGCGAGGAGGTTGATACCGCACGCTGAGCCAGCCATCTCGTTATCGGTTGCATATTCCGGTTCGTAGAGATAGACGGCTTTGATCGTATCATCGAGCGAGCCCAAATATTGAGCGACGCCCTTGGCCAGGCCATATCTTACGTATCCACAGGCTGAGCAATCGCCTTGGCGGATCGCCTCCAGGCCCTTTCCCTTTGTTCCAGCGCCCGCGCTGGCTGCATAGAAGGCCAAGGCCTCCTCTACCATTTTGGCCACTATGTTGTTATCGAATGACATCTCCCTATCGGTCACTTTCTTCCTCCTTTCTTACTTTCTTCGTGCTGCTCCCACCAAGGAAGCCTTCTCTCGTAACCAACTAGTTTCAACCCGGTGATGGCTGCGGTGTTGATATCGAGCGCTCTCAAATCTTCTTCCGAGAGTTCCGTTATGTCATCATGTCCTGAGAGCATGGTCAGCATTTTGATCTCCTCAGCGGTAGCGTTGATGAAATTGGTCAACCTCTCCGCAGCCGTCTCCGGGTCGAGACGGGCCCGTAGTTTGGGATCTTGGGAGGTGATCCCATAGGGACAGCCGCCCTTGTGACAGGCCATACAAGCGCGACAGCCCATGGCTATCTCCGCCGCGGTTGCAAAGCCGACCCCATCAGCGCCCAAGGCTAGGGCTTTGAAAGCATCTAGGCCCCCCCGTAGCCCTCCCAGAGCGAAGAGTTTGACCTTGCGGTGAAGGCCCAGGTCCTTTAGCGCTCTGACCGCCGGGGGGATGCAAGCGATGGTGGGGATGCCCACTCCCTGCGTTACCGCATCTGGAGAGGCCCCCGTGCCTCCGGCCATGCCATCGAGCGATATGGCATCTACGCCGGCCAAGGCAGCCATGCGCACATCCTCATAGGGCCGACTTGGCCCCAGTTTGATCCAGATGGGCTTCTCATAGTTAGTTACATCCCTGAGGAACTCCACTTGCTTTTTTAGGTCTTCCGGGGCAAGGACATCGTAGTAGCGGCAAGGAGAGAGAGCATCGCTCCACACCGGGATTCCCCGCACTTTGGCTATCTCTTCAGTTACCTTAGCCCCCAAAAGATGGCCACCCATGCCTGGTTTAGCGCCTTGACCGATCTTGATTTCCACCCCGTCCCCGGCGTTCACGTAATCGGCAGAGACCCCCCAACGGCCAGTGGACCATTGGATCACCAGGTAGCCCCCCGGCGTCCATTTGCGTTTGGTCCTCCCCTTGTCCAGGAACCCTTTGCTGTAATATGGTTCTTCCTCGACCACTCCCCCTTCGCCGGTGTTGGTGGCAATGCCGGTGCGAGCCGCACAGATGGCTAAGGCTAATTTTGCTTCCCGGGAGAGGGCCCCGAAAGACATGGCCGGAAAGATGATGGGTAGCCGCAGTCGGATGGGGTTTTTGGCCGTCTCCTCCCCGATCACCACCCCCATCTGGCACTCCTCGCGGTACTTGTCCTTGGGAGGTGGAGAGGCGAGTTGGGAAGGCACGACCACGATGTTGTCGAAGTGGGGGAGGGGGCCCATGGTGCCGAAGCCTCGCAAGAGGTATTGGCCGGTCAGGGATTTGTAATGAATCTCTTCCACCTGGGCGAAGGTCCACAGGGAGCGGGAGAGGTGCTCAGGCTCAGCGGGATTGATGCGGATAGCGTCGTAAGGGCAGAACTCTACGCAGATGCGACAGCCTACGCAAGCGTTGAAATTCTGTACCCTCACCTGTCCCTCGTCGTCGATGGCGTAGACCTCGTAGGGGCATACCTCAACACAAGTGGCGCACTTGCCAGGCATGCGAGAGTTTATACAACGATCGCTATGTTGAGTTACACAGAAGGCACCAACTATCGGCATATCTCCCTCCCTCTACTTGTAGAACGGCTTGGCTGACTGAGGGGTGATCTTCTTGAACTGCTTGGGCTCAAGGGGGATCTCATATTGGGCCAAGTAGCCCTCCAATTTCTTGATATCTTCCGGGGTCAACCCCTCTTGCTTACAGTTGTGCCCCAGGCTCACCCATTGGCCGCCAATGTAGATATTTCCTCTGATCAGGTAGTTCCCCAGGTTCAACCCGGCGTTTCCAACGATGACGAGGTCGCCGGCCAGCATATAGGTCCCTACCTCATCGCCCACATCCTGGCCGACGATGATGGTGGCGCCCTTGTTCATGGTGGCGGTGAAATGGCCGGCGTTGCCCCTGATGAAGGCCAGGCCGCCATAGCAATATTGAGCGGCACCATAATCAGCATCGCCTTCGACCACCACTGTGCCCCTGGTCATGTTGTCAGCGACGTACTTCCCGGCGTTGCCTTTAACCTCGATGGTCGCACCGTCGTTAAGCACGCCCAGATAATCCCCGCTATCCCCCTTGATAGTTATCTCGCCCCTCTTTAGACCAGCACACAGTCCATGGAGGTGGGATGCATTCTTGATGGTCACCTCCGAGTTTTCCTCGATCAAGCGCTTTAATTCACGGCTCACCATCTGTAAATCTTGTCCCTTAGCATTGAGCACACGACTCATGGCACGCTTTCTCCTTCCTCGTTGAGGAAGCCTCCTTCGTTCCATACAGGCGGCTAAACTGCTTTTGAGCCTCCACCCCTTTCTGCGGGTCACGCAGGGCGTCAAGCATGAGGAGCTCCAGTTTATCGAAGGCCTGGGCTCGTTTGCGACGATCCTTCTCCTCTGCTGCCCTTGTGAGCACATCTTCATCGATCTCTTCTACGCTCTCCAAGAGGCCGAAACTCAACGCATTTCTAAGGCAAATGGTACCTGCTTCGCTTCGGGTGATGAGGGTGGAATAACCTTCCTTAGCCCCAAGGGAGCCAACGGCTAGATCGGCAGATTCGCCCAGGAGGTCATGGCAGGCTGAGCAACCTCGTCGAGTATATCGTTCTACCTCAGATAGGGGCACGGTTCTTTCGGAGCCATCCCACAGAAGGGCGGTGAGATGGCCGTCAAGGGGAGAGATAGACAATCGTTGAATCTGATGGGGATCGATCCCCTTCTCTTGGGAAAGCAACCGGGTAACCAATTCCTTCCTGTACACCCCCGTGCAAAAAGTGGCGATGGTGAGGCGAATGGCCTCCTGATAGGGGGTCAATCGCGCCGACTGAGACAACCTCAACCTACGCACCGCTTGGCTCGCGCAGGGGGTACCCACTACAGCCAGATTGCGGAGGCCGTTTTCATAGATCGCTTCGTTCAACCCACTGAAGAGGGGGGCCCAAAGATATTGCATACCTAACCCTGAAGCCATCTCCTCCACGCTCCTGGCGACCCTGACTACCGGCTGTAGCGTCCAAGGGTTCAAATCCATCATTAGGGCCCCATCTATCAGGCCAGCCGCTTTCGAGGCCACCAGCAGGCTCTTAACCACCTCATTAGGCTCCGAAGAGGCCATAACCCCCTTTGTTCGAACCGAAACCATCTCCCTGGGCTCCAAGGGGCTCCGCTCTTCCAATTGAGGGCAGCCTTCCTCGCAAGTCTTGGGGCAGAAGGAACAACTATCCAGTTTGCTCCGCGACAGCCCAAGGGCCTTGTCTCTGATCTCCAGATAGGGGTGTTCCTCCTCGCCCCAGATGAGCACGCCTTTGGCGCATGTGGCTCCACACATCCCGCAACCCGAACACCTATCCAAGGCCCAAACTTCATCCTTAAGCCGCTGTAACATATGGTGACCTCCTAACCTGGGCGAATCTAGGCCCCAGATCCTCGATCTGGGCCATGAATCTCGATATCTCCTCCACGAAAGCGGTGGCATCGTCAGGCTGAAACCATTGGAGACGAAGCCGGTCGATTTCGAAACCCCTGGCCGCTAGCGCATCGATCAACTTGACCACCCGCTCCTCCGCTTGCTGGTTTCCCTTCACGTAATGGCACTTGCCGGGGGGGCAACCTCCCACCAGCACTCCATCGGCGCCGTTTAATAAAGCCCAAAGTATATGGTAGGGGTCTATCCGTCCGGCACATC
>CAYUAM010000061.1:0-8757 GCA_964442805.1 uncultured Anaerolineales bacterium
CGCTGGTTGGCGTGAGACCAAGGTCTTTGCTTGAGGATTGGATGAGTCCGGCCGGGCCATGGAGGTCATGGTTTTGGTCGTCAAAACGCCCGCAGGTCTACCTGGTCCAGGTGACGACCCGTTTTACCTCATACCGTCGCCTTCCGGGGCCACTGAGAGCCTTCCGAGGGAAGTCCGCTTTCCTCATATCGACTGACACTCCTAACTATCAGCAGTTGCTGGATATCCTGCGGGAGCACATCGAAGAAATCGGTGACGGGAGTGTTGCAAACCCGCATTAGTAGATCGGCTGCATGCTATAACATGGCACTCATAAACCAGAGTTGAAGTGATTGTGGTGGAGGTAAATGGGGAGCACGTCTTAATTTTGGAAGGCAAGAGAAAAGCGAGGCTTCTGGCTGATGAAGCCAGTCATCGAGGGCGGGGTGTGGACGTAGAAGTCTTGCCGTGAGTACGGCTCCCTTTGTTGGGGCTTGAGTGGGTCTATGGCTTGCCAATCGATACAAATGGCGAAGGAATGATATGCGGGTTCGTAGGTCTCGCGCAATACTTGCCATCGCACTAGGCCTCCTTGTTGTGCTGGGCCTTGCCACGCTCTACTTCCTCTATGACTATGGCTTCTTTGCAGAGGCAGACAGAAGCATCTTGACCGATGAACCGTGTGCTGCGCCCTGCTGGCAGGGCATCGTCCCTTCTCAGACAACGGAAGAGGAGGCCATTCGCATACTGGAGAACAACCCTTTTGTGTCTGGGCACGATGTCGGCTGTGTGCGCTCAGAGTTCCGAGAGACTGTATGTTCCTGGCGGGCCAGACACTGGAGAGGGGGGAGTAACCACCTCTACATTCGCGAAGGTGTCGTCCAACTAATGTACATTACTCCGAAGATCAATCTGACCCTGGGACAAGTAGTGGGCAAGTATGGCTCTCCGGAGAAGGTACATACGGACATCGGGGGTAGAGAAAGACTAGTCTACTGTTTTCATTTATATTATCCTTCCAAAGGGTTGGTCTTCATATCTCAGACCCCTATCGAATCAGGGGAAAAAGAAGTCTCAGGGGAAAAAGAAGCCTTGGTTACCGAGGATTGGACGGTGAGCTCGATCGACTACTTTGCCCCGACTTCTCTGGAGGGATACTTGGAGGCCTTGACGCCGGACCTGAGCGTGGAGGACTGGCATGGCTTTGGGGTCTATGACTTTAGCATGCATTAGTGCACAAATGTCAAGAGGCATGAAAAAAGCGAGGCCTAGAAGCCTCGCTTTTTTGCTAACTCCTAGCGTCCCTCCATCCTCTTCTCTATGGGGACGTAATCTATATCGAAGCCGAAGTAGCGCGGCCCGGCGCCGCCCAGCCCCCTCTCGGAGCGGAAGGCCTCCAGCCCCTTCACGCCGATGACCGCCACCTCTTGCCCGGCCTCGAGGAGGGTGTTGGTTATTCCCTCCCCGCTCTTGCGGTCGGCGACGACCACTAAATCGGGGCTGGTGACAAAGGGCTGGTCATCCAGCCAGGAGACGTGGTTCTCGTTCTTGAACCAGACCTTGAAGGTGTGGCCCTTGAACTCCCCCTTCCCTTCGATGTAAATGGTGCCGAACATGTAGCCTTCCCGGTCCTCCCAATCCTTCTTGGCTATCTTCCCCTCGAAGAGCAGCCATCCTTTGGTGAATTTCACGCTGGCCAGGACCGGGTCCTCTCCTCGCTCCCTGGCCTGGCGGATGGTGCGACCTAACTCCAAGGACTTGGTGAGGGTGTCCCGCACCACTATCTCCTTCATCTCCCGACCTGGGAGTAGGGTGCTGGCCATGGCGCAAACCCCGTAGGCGGCCACGCTGAGCATCTTGCCGATCCGCTCCATCATATGGGGGCTACAGACCTCCTTGCCGATGCAGATATTCCCCCAGCGGTCCACGCTGGTGAAGGGCCACCCCTTCTTGCCGTAGAGATAAGGGGTCCCCTGCATCTCCTCGGGGACGGCCCGCCCAGCGTAGTCGCCATCCACCACGGAGATGCCCAGCCGCGCCCCGGTGACCAAGGGAGCGGAGGTGTTGCCGGCCCCCAACTCAGCGGCCACCAGGGCCCCGATCTTCACTTTGGCGTAGTCCTCCATCTCCCGCACCGCTACCTCGATGGGCCGGGGACCAAGCCTATCCACCAGGCCCAGGCGGGCGATCTCCGCCTGCGTCTCCGGCGAGGGGGGAGCGATGGAGCCCATCCCGTAAGGGGTAACCGTCCAGGCATGGTCGGGGATATCGTTCACATCCACCCACCCGATCTTGAGCCCCTCTTTTAGGGCGGCGGTGAAGACCTCCCTGCCCCATTCCGCCGAACCTCCCCCGCCGGTGCCCATGAATAGGCAGCCGCTTATGAGGTCCTCGCAATCCTGCCTGGTGGATAAGGTTCGTCGTGGCATCGATCTATCCTCCTTTATCTTCTCGATGGCAAGCCAACAGGTGGCCCCCACCGATATCTACTAGTTCCGGCTCCGAGCGGGAGCAGATGGAGTTGGCCTTGGGACAACGGGGATGGAAGCGACAGCCGGGGGGAGGATTGACCGGGCTAGGTACCCCCCCTTCCAAGATGATCCGTTGGAGACGAGCGTCGGGGTCCGGGAGAGGGGTGGAGGAGAGGAGGGCCACGGTATAGGGGTGATAGGCCTGGCCAAATATCTCCTCGGTCGTGCTCAACTCCACCACCTTCCCCAGGTACATGACCGCGATGCGATCGCTTATATGTTGTACCACGCTCAAATCATGGGAGATGAAAAGATAAGTCAAGCCGAACTCCCGCTGCAACTCTTGCAGGAGGTTTAGTATCTGGGCCTGCACGGAGACATCCAAGGCCGAGGTGGGCTCATCCAAGACGATGAACTTGGGGTTCAAGGCCAAGGCCCGGGCCACGGCGATCCTCTGGCACTGGCCGCCGGAGAACTCGTGAGGGTAGCGGTAGAGGTGCTCCTCCTTGAGGCCCACCCGCTCCAAGAGTTCCAGGACTCGCCCCATCAAGGCCTCCCCTCGCAGGTCGGTATGGGTGCGGAGGGGCTCAGAGACCAAATTGAAGACGTTGAGGCGAGGGTTGAGGGAGGAGAAGGGGTTCTGGAAGACCATCTGCATGTCCCGCCGCCGGCGGCGCATCTCCTCCCGCTCCAAGGAAAGGAGGTCCACCCCCTCGAAGAGGATCCGTCCCCCCGTGGGCTCGATGAGGCGCAGGAGACAACGGCCCAAGGTGGTCTTGCCACAGCCCGATTCCCCCACCGCTCCTAAGGTCTCCTGCCGCCTTATGGTCAGGTCCACCCCGTCCAAGGCCCGCACCGCCGGAGCGCGCCATCCCAGGAGGCCCCCTCGCTGGACGAAATGTTTAACTAGCCCCTCCACCTGCACCAGCATCTCGTTCATCTCGTGCTCTCCCGGTAGAGGTGACAAGCCACATAATGCTCCGTACCTACGGGGATTAGGGTGGGGGGCTCACTCTGGCAGATCTCTATGGCCAAAGAGCAGCGAGGCTGGAAGGGACAGCCAGGAAAGAGAGACAACCCGCTAGGCACGGAGCCGGGGATGGCTGGCAGGGCCTGGCCGTGGCTCCCTGGACGGGGGATGGCCGCCAATAACCCCTGAGTATAGGGGTGTTTCATGGCCTTGAAGATCTCCCTGGTGGGGCCCTCCTCCACCACATGTCCCACGTAGAGCACCGCTACCCGGTCGCAGGTCTCCGCCACCACCCCCAGATTATGGGTGATGAGGAGGATGGATAAGCCCCTTTCCTTCCGAAGTTGGGCCAGGAGTTCCAATATTTGGGCTTGGATGGTCACATCCAGGGCGGTGGTGGGCTCATCGGCGATGAGGAGGTCCGCATCCGAGGATAGGGCCATGGCGATCATCACCCTCTGCTGCATCCCCCCGCTCAGTTCGTGGGGGTAGGCCTTGGTCGTCTGGGGTGGGTCGGGCAGCCCCACGGCTTCCAGCATTTCTAAGGTCCGCTGGTAAGCCTGACCTCTGCTTACCGGCCGATGCTGCCGGATGACCATAGAGATCTGCTCGCCCACGGCGAAGACCGGGTTCAAGGAAGCGGAGGGGTCCTGGAAGATCATGGCTATGCGCCCTCCTCGGACCTCCTGCATCTCCGCCTCGCTCAAGGAGATGATGTCCAAGCCGTTGAAGGTGATCTTGCCGCCTACTATCTCGCCCGGAGGGCGCACTAGGCGCATGATGGAAAGGCCGGTGACCGTCTTGCCGCAACCGGTCTCCCCCACCAGGCCGAAGACCTCGCCCCGTCTGAGGTCGAAGGTAACCCCGTTGACCGCCCGCACTACCCCGGCATAGGTGCGAAACTGCACCCGCAAGCCTTCCACGGAGAGCAAGGGCTCCTCCATCAAGCCACCCTCCGCGAGCGGGGGTCCAGGATCTCCCGGATGCTATCCCCAAATAGGTTGAAGGATAGGGTGACCAGGAAGATAGCCAATCCGGGGAAACTGACATACCAGGGCTGATGAAGGAAATAGATGCGCCCTGTGCTCACCATCTGGCCCCAGTCAGCGATGGGAGGCTGGGCTCCTAGGCCGATGAAACTCATGGCCGCCCCGGTGAGGATGGCCGAGCCGATATCCATGGTCGATTGTACCAACACCGGGGTGAAGATGTTGGGCAAGATGTGGCGGAAGATGATGGTCATACTCCTTACCCCCATCCCTCGGGCCGCTTCGATGAAGGAGCGCTCCTTCAAAGAGACGGTTTGGGCCCGCACCAGTCGGGTATACCAAGGCCACCAGGTGAGGGCGATGGCGATCATGGCGTTGACGAAACTAGGGCCCAAGGCGGCAGCGATGGCGATAGCCAGGAGCAAGGGGGGGAAGGCCAAAAACATATCGGTGATGCGCATGATGACCTCATCCAGCCAACCCCCCAAATAGCCGGCCAAGGCCCCCAAGGGCGTGCCAAGGCCCACGGCGATTATCACCACCAGGAAGCCGATGGAGAGGGAACTTCTTCCCCCGAAGAGCACCCGAGCCAAAAGGTCGCGTCCTAGATGGTCGGTGCCGAAGGGGTGCTCCCGGGAAGGAGGCATGAAGCGATGGGCTGTGTTGGGGCTGCCCGCTCCCTCCTCCGGGTAAGGGGTGAGATAGGGAGCGAAAACGGCTCCGAAAATGAAAAGAAGGATGATGAAGAGGCTGAGCACGGCCAAGGGGTCCCGCCGGAAGGCCCGGAACATCAATCGGTATTCCCCCCATTGCGACTCCCGCTGGCGAAACCAGCCTCCTAGCCACCTCTCCGCTACGGCCATCTTCGAATCACTTCCTAAGGGTAGCCAACTACCGCCTTTTCCGGCGGAGTGGGATAACTCCGCTTGCTGTGGGCCAAGCCTAGGTCCACCAAGGCCTCGGCCATCTTGACCGCCACCGCCGGGGGGTCAATGACCGGCACCTCGCAACCGCGCTGGGCCAACCCCCTCTGCACCTCCGAGGCCAGCCCGATCATCTCGGTGCAGCCAGGGATGATGATATGAGCCCCATCCTCCACCACCGCCCGGGCTGCCTTATCCACCAAAGCCTCCACCAAGCGGCTCAAATCCTTCTCCATCTCCAAGACAGGGATATCCACTGCCCTGACCGAGGCCGCCTTGTCCGCTAGGCCGTATCTTTGGATCTGGCTCTGAGCCAAGGGGATGGTTTGCTTCAAAACGGTTATCACTGAAAAGAGATGGGCCAGGGCCGCCGCCAGGTGCATAGAAGTTTGGGCGGGGCCAACCACAGGGATGGAGACCGCCTCCCTGGCTGGCTCCAGGCCGGGATCTCCCATGCAGTCGATGAGCACCGCATCCACCCCTTCCTCCTGGGCAGCCCGCACCTTGAAGAGGAGATCGGGGACAGCCAAGGCCTCGTCGTAGCCCGATTCGATGGAAAAGGGCCCTTTGTCTAAGGTTACGGCGCTGATCTGGGTGCCAGGGCGAGCGTAGCGGCCATAACTCTCCAGGACGTGGGCCACCCATTTCTCTCCCACTACGGGGATGACGATCCTAAGTTTAACCACCCGGCCGCCCTTGCCCGGGACGCCTACCGGCGAAGAAGAACTTCCCTCTTCATAACCTAAGATCTCCTTCTCCGGTGGATGGGGGTAAGTGCGCTTGCTGTGGGCCAATCTCGTCTCCACCAGGCTCTCCGCCCATTTCAGGGCGGCCAGGGAAGGGTCTATGACCGGCACCTCACAACCTCGCTGGGCCAACCCCCCCTGTACCCCTCGGGCCAACCCCCTCATGCCCGTGCAGCCGAAGACGATGGCCTGGGCCCCATCCTCCAGGACGGCCTTAGCCGACTCCCTTATCAGGGCCTCGAGCAACCTGTCTCTGTCTTGGTGCAACTCTAGGACGGGGATATTCACCGGCCGGGCCGAGGCGAATTTATCCCTGAGGCCATAGAGGCGGGCCCTCCTCTCGATGAGGGGGATGTCCCGCTCTAATATGGTGGCCACCGAGAAGCGATGGGCCAAGATGGCGGCCAGGTGCATGGAGGCCTGGGCCGCACCGATCACGGGAATGGAGACCAACTCCCGCGCCGGCCTTAGTCCAGGGTCGGCCATGCAGTCTATAACCACCGCATCGGCCCCCTCCCTCTCCGCCGCCCGCACCTTATTCAGCAGGTCAGGGACGGCCAGGGCGTCCTCATAATCCGACTCCAAGGAGGCCGGCCCCCTGTCTAGGCCCACCACGCTGATCTCGCTGTCGGGCCGGGCCCCGGCCACATAGATCTGCTCCGTGGGGCCCAAAAAACTCCTGGTGGTCACTGGCGCGATGACTCTGATCTTCATGAAGCCGCTCCTCCTTCAAGCCAGGGTAACCCTGGGGTCCAAAAAGGTCTGCAATAGATCCATAAACAGATTGATGAAGACATAGAAGATGGTCACCACCAGGGTGACGGCCATGATCACCGGGAAGTCCACGGCCAGGACGGCCTCAGTAATGTAGGAGCCCAATCCTGGCCAGGAGAAGATAACCTCCACCAAGATGGCCCCAGTCAGGGAATAGACGAAAGAGAGAGCCAAGACGGTCAAGGTGGGGACGGCGGCGTTCTTCAAGGCCAAACGGAAGAGGATGGTCCGTTCCGGGATGCCTGCCGCTCGAGCGGCGGTTATATACCCCTCCTCCAAGACCTCTATCATGGTGGAGCGGGTCATGCGGATGGTCAGGCCGATGGCATAGGTGGCCAAGGTGAAAGCCGGCAGGATGATATGGACCAGGCTGTTGCGGAAGGCGGGCAGGTTTCCCGTCACCAGGCTATCGATGAGGTAAAACCCGGTGATCTGCTGGACGGGGTGATATAGGGTGATGGCGTTATCCACTCGGCTCCCCAGGGGCAGGATCCCCAATTTGCCGAAGAAGACGAGTTGCAAGAGCAGTCCCATCCAGAAGGTGGGCATGGAGACCCCGGCTATGGACAGGAGGCGGCTCAAATGGTCGAGGAGGCTGTTCTTCTTGGCCCCGGAAAGGACCCCGAAGGGGATGCCGATGACCAAGGCCATGATAGTGCCCGTCACCACCAATTCCATGGTGGCGGGGAGGCGGGTCTGCAAATCCCGGATGATGGGCTGGTGGGTGCGAACGGAGACGCCGAAATCTCCCTGGAGAAGGTCCTCCATGTAACGAAGGTATTGAACGTATAGGGGCTTATCCAGGCCCAACTTGATCCGAGCCTTGGCTATCTGCTCCTGGGTGGGGCGGGGACCCACCCACAAGGCCGCTGGGTCTGAAGGCACGATGCGGGCGATGACGAAGGTGATGACCGATACGCTGAGGAGGACCAAAGCGGCCAAGGCCAGACGCCGGGCAAAATAGGCCCACCTTTTCACTTCACTCCACCCTCACTGAGCTGGGACCCCCCTGACTGAGCCACTACGCAGGGGCTGTGGGGCGCCCCCGTTGGGGAGCGCCCCACCTTTCCTACAGTGACAGTTTGTAGAAGAAGACTACATGGGGATAGGCCGGGTTGTCCGCATACCCCTTGATGTCGGAGCGGAGGATGTGGGTATTATTGACATCGTAGAAGAAGACGGCATCGGCATTGTCGACCAGCATCTTCTGCACCTCGATGAAGAGCCGTTCCGCCTCCGCTCGGTCGCTGGCGGCAAGTTCATTAGCCTGGTCCATCATCTCGTCCAACTCGGAGTCACACAGATACCCCAAATTGAAGAGGATCTCCTCCTCGCAATGGAACATGCCGCGAAGGAAACTGTAAGGGGAGACCACGTCCGGCCACCAGTAGAAGACCAAGATATCCTGAGCCACCGCCGGGTCTGACTTGGCCAGATCCCATTGGGGCTCCCAACTCATGCCCCGGACCTCCAAGTTGATCCCTAGTTTGGCCAGTTCTGCCTTCCACAACTCCCCCACCTGGGACTCGTCCATATCGCCGGTAGCGTAGGTCATCACCAGGTCGAAACCGCCATCGGGATAGCCGGCCTCGGTCAGGAGTTCTTTGGCTTTCTCCAGGTCATATTCATACTGGAAGAGGTCCTTGCCATAGCCCCACATGCCAGTGGGCACAGGGCCGTGGGCCTGCACAGCATAGCCCTTCATCACGTTCTTGATGAGGTCATCGTAGGGGAAGGCGTAGGAGATGGCCTGACGCACCAATTTGTTGTCCAGGGGAGCCTTCTTGTGGTTCACCAAGCCCAAGAGGTTCTGGAAACTGGGGTTGGTATAGACAGTGACGTCCTCCCGAGCATCGAGGGCCTCCAGGTTTTCCCGCGGCAACTCATAGGTAACACCGGCCTCGC
>CAYUAM010000062.1:0-8704 GCA_964442805.1 uncultured Anaerolineales bacterium
AGTTTGAGTGCGAAAGATGACGGTCGCCAGATCGAACTCACCGAAGGGCAAGTTTTGGTTATCAGTTTAGAAGGGAACCCGTCCACCGGCTACCTGTGGGAAATGTTGGAGGGAAGCGAGAAGATCATACGTCAGGTTGGGGAGATTGAGTTCCAGCCAGAGTCGGGTCTGCTGGGTGGTCCAGTCAAGCAGATCATGTGCTTCCAGGCGATGGGAGCGGGCCAGGCTGCCCTTGAGTTGGTCTATCGGCGCCCTTGGGAGGAAGGTGCAAAACCGGTCAAGGCCTTCTCCATTGGAGTGCAGGCAGTGGGATCGTTTACGGCCATCGAAAGCGATTCCACCACCACTGCCACGCCCATACCTGAACCCTCTATGGGGAGCCCCGTACCCATCGCTGACCAATCAGAATTGGGCCTCCCTACAGCCTTCGATTGGTGCGATGAGGGAGGGTGCACTCCGGTGAAGGACCAGGGCTCTTGTGGGAGTTGCTGGGCCTTCGGCACGGTGGGGCCGTTGGAATCCAATATCAAAATCCACGATGCTCTCCAGAGGAACCTTTCTGAACAATATCTGGTTTCCTGCAACATGGATGACTGGGGCTGCGGTGGTGGGTGGTGGGCCCACGACTACCATCTGAATGAGGTGCCATCAGACGAGCCCGACGCGGGGGCGGTTTATGAGAGCAATTTCCCCTACACGGCTGCTGATGATCCATGCAACCCACCACACACCCATCATGAGAAGATCGATTCCTGGGTTTTTGTGGGATCCGAATATGGTATCCCCTCTGTGGGGGAGATCAAACGGGCCATCTACGACCATGGGCCCGTCTCGGTTGCCGTCTGTGTAGGCACACAATTCCAATCATATACTGGTGGCGTTTTCGAAAAAGATGAGTGGTTGAGTTGTTTCCCGTACGTGGTGAATCACGCCGTAGTCCTCGTGGGCTGGGATGACACTCAGGGGACCAACGGAGTATGGATTCTAAGAAACTCCTGGGGGGCGGAATGGGGTGAAAACGGCTACATGCGCATCGGGTATGAGATCTCCAACGTGGGGTATTCTGCTAACTACATCGTTTACTCCGCTGCTCCCTCGCCCACTCCTACGCCTGAGCCCGGAGCCAACCTCTTAAGTAACCCCTCCTTCGAGGCTGGTGGGCGTATCCCCACCTCCTGGCAGGGCCAGAAACTAACCCTTAACGACAAACGGGTCTGCACGGCCGCCCACGATGGTACCTGCTCCTTCCTGATAATGGGGACGACGGCCAATAAAGCCCTCAAACAGGTGCTCAATATATCCGGCAGCGCCGGCGACTCCTTCACCCTCAGCGGCTGGAGCAAGGCACAAAACCCGCTTTCCAGTGGTGGAGCCTACTGCCTGGAGGCCAAGGTCTTCCACACCGATGGCACCAGGAAGACTTACAAGGCCTGCTTTGCCAAGTCCACCCACGGCTGGCAGTATAGAGAGAAGGCTTTCACCGCGGAGAAGGACTACAGCAAGATAGTAGTTTACCTGCGGTATGCCAGACAGGGTGGCAAGGCTTGGTTCGATCAGGTGCGGCTGGTTGGTCCGTGATGGCTAAGCCATCTAGCCTGGCGTCTCAGAAGATAAGCCCCTTCTGTGAGAATGGAAGGGGCTTTTCTATTGACTTCTCGGTTAAGATATGGTATAAGGAGTTACAGGAACAATAGATAGCCCACATCGCGGCTTCATCGCCACAGCGCGTGTGGGAGGTGGCAATGATAAAGGCCGACTGATTCCCAGCCCGGGGGAGGAGGGTCGGCCTTGCCTTTTTGATGCCAGAGAAAAGGAGGAGGCGATGAACCTTGGTTAGGGCATATAGGGGGAGGCAAAGGATAGAGTTTAGGCTTTGTCATCTATGTCAAGAATATAGATGAAGGAGGAAGTGGAAGATGAAAAGGAGAGCGTTAGCATTGATGCTTCTCTTGGGGCTGCTCCTGGCGTCCCCGGCCTGGGCCGCGCACGATGTCTTCACCCAACACACCATCGACACGTGGCATGGGGAAAACTCCGTCTACGCCACCGATGTGGACGGAGATGGGGATATGGATGTCCTGGGCGCTAATTGGGGCATCACCTGGTGGGAGAACGACGGCAGCGAGGTCTTCACCAGACACAACATCACCCAGAACTTCCTTGCGGCAAACTCCGTCTACGCTACCGATGTGGACGGTGATGGCGATGTGGATGTCCTGGGCGCAGCGTGGCAGGATAATGACATCACCTGGTGGGAGAATAAGGGGCCCAGCGGCAATCCTCCCCCCGCCGACCCCATCACCTGGGCCGAGCACACCATCAAGGGCGACTTCGATGGGGCACAATCCGTCTATGCCACCGATGTGGACGGGGATGGGTATGTGGATGTCCTGGGCGCTGCGAGCGGTGCCGACGACATCACCTGGTGGGAGAACAACCCGAGTGGGGCCGCCCCCCCTGCTGACCCCATTACCTGGACCGAACACACCATCAAGGACGACTTCGATGGGGCAAGGTCCGTCTACGCCACCGATGTGGACGGTGATGGGTATATGGATGTCCTGGGCGCGGCCAATGGTGCCAACGACATCACCTGGTGGGAGAACGACGGCAGCGAGGTCTTCACCGAACACACCATCAAGGCCGACTTCGGTGGGGCATCCTCCGTCTACGCCACCGACGTGGACGGCGATGACGATGTGGATGTCCTGGGCACAGGCTATGATCCCGGCGAGATCGCCTGGTGGGAGAACGACGGCAGCGAGGTCTTCGCCGAACATACCATCAAGGGCGACTTGTATGGGGCAAAGTCCGTCTACGCCACTGATGTGGACGGCGATGGCGATGTCGATGTCCTGGGCACGTCGGACGCTGCTGCCATCAAAATCTCCTGGTGGGAGAATCTGGGGACCATGCCCTTGAGCAACGGCTCCTTCGAACTAGGCCCCCGCATCCCCACCCCCTGGCAGGGCCAAAAACTGACCCTCAAAGATAAGCGCGTCTGCACCACTCACTATGATGGCCAATGCTCCTTCCTCATGGTAGGCTCAACGGCCAACAAAGCCCTCAAACAGGTAGTCAATATCTCCGGAAACGCCGGCGACTCCTTCACCCTCAAAGGACGAAGCAAAGCCCAAAACCCCTCCGCATCCGGCGGGGCCTATTGCCTAGAGGCCAAGGTCTTCCACACCGACGCCACCAAGAAGACCTATAAAGCCTGCTTCACCAAGTCCACCCATGGCTGGCAACTGAAGCAGAAAACCTTCACCACAGAAAAGGACTACACCAAGATTGAGGTCTACTTGCGCTATGCCAAACAAAGTGGCCAGGCTTGGTTCGATCAAATCCGACTGGTCGCTCAGTGAGCACTGAGCCGTCTAGTCCACTGTCTTAGAATAGGAGCCTCTTCCATGGTCACACGGAAGGGGCTCCTATTTCGCCGCTTACCTATCGATGCCCCTGGATATCGCTCGACACTCCTTGGAGGCTCTTGTATAATAGGGCGAAATGTCCGCCTATGAAGTGATCCTGCCCTTATTCCGAGGCCCCCTAGACCTCCTTTTGCACCTAATCGAGGAAAAGCGGTTGGAGATCACCCAGGTCTCCTTGGCCCAGGTGGCCGACCAATACTTGGCCTACTTGAGCCGGTTGGAACAGATCGACCTGGATAACCTGGCCGAGTTCATAGTGGTGGCCGCCCAACTCCTGCTCATCAAATCGCGGGCTCTCCTCCCCCAGCCTCCTACCGAGGAGGAAGCGGAGGAAGAGGCGGGGGATGACTTGGTGCAACGGTTGATAGAATACCGGAGATTCAAGATGGCGGCCCAAGAACTACGGCTGCGAGAAGAACAGGGGCTTCGGGCCTACGCCCGCCTTCCCAACTTTGAGGGAATGGCTATGCCTTTGGAGGGCATCTCCCTGGAGGAACTGATCCGACCCCTGCGCCAACTCCTCCAGGAGCAGCCGGCTGGCTACGTGGGGGAAGTCATCTCTCCCCTCCTCTTCTCCCTCCCGGCCAAGATAAGGGAACTGGAGGGGCTAGTGGCCAAGCGCCGTCGCCTCAGTTTCAACCGCCTGCTTCGCCGGGCCAGGTCTCGCCCCGAGATCATCGTCACCTTCCTGGCCCTCTTGCAACTGATCAAGCGGCGCAAAGTCACCTTTCAACAGGAACGGCCCTTCGGGGAGATAATCATCTTCGCCGCCCCCAAAACCTGAAAAAGTACAGCCCCAGGGCCACCCCTAATAGGTCGACGGCCACATCGGACCAGGCGGCGTTCCTCCCCGGCACGAGGCTCTGATGGGCCTCGTCGGAGAGGGCGTAGAGCCCTCCTGTCAGTAAGATCGGCATTTCCTTCCCCTTACCCAGGGGCCTGGCCAACAAGAAGGCCAGGATGGCGTATTCGATCAGGTGGGCCGACTTTTTCAGGATCAGGTCTATCAATGGCTCCGGGTGATGGGGGAGGTCCGGCCGGGAGGAGAGGAAGAAGATCAAGCCCATCCACAGTATGGCGGGCAGCCAGCGCCCAAGCCAGGAGCCTTTCAACTCTACTCCACGGTGACCGATTTGGCCAAATTTCTAGGTTTGTCTATATCGCAGCCTCGCTCCTTGGCCACGTGATAGGCGAAGAGTTGCAGGGCCACCACCGCCACTATGGGCTTCAACATCTCCAAGGTCTGAGGGATATAGATTACCTCATCTACTTGGCCCTTTATCTCCTTGTCCCCCTCCGTGGCCAGGGCCAGGACCGGGGCCTTCCGGGCCTTGATCTCCTGGATATTGGCAAGCATCTTCTCGTATTGGCCTCCTTGGAGGGCCAAGGCCACCACCGGCACTTGGGAGTCCAGCACGGCTATGGGGCCGTGCTTCAACTCCCCGGCTGGGTAGCCCTCGGCATGGATATAACTGATCTCCTTCAGTTTGAGGGCCCCTTCCAAGGCGGTGGGATAATCTACCCCCCGTCCCATGAAGAAGAGACTTTGCCGGTCGGCGTACTTCCTGGCTACTTCGGCTATAGCCTCCTCTCCCTTGAGTATTATCTGAACCTTTTCCGGCAAGGCCCGCAGTTCGCCGACTATCTTCCCTATCTCCGCCTGACGGAGATGGTCGCGCCTTCGGGCTAACTCCAAGGCCAATAAGGCCAAGACCACCAATTGGGCGGTATAGGTCTTGGTGGCCACCACCCCGATCTCCGGCCCGGCCTGTAGATAGAGGGTGGAATCGACCCCTCGGGCTAGGGAACTGCCCATGACATTGGCCAGGGCCAGGGTGGGAGCGCCCTTCTCCTTGACCAGCCGCAGGACGGCCAGGGTATCGGCCGTCTCCCCCGACTGGCTGACCAGGATGGCCAGGGTCTGGGGGTCGACCACAGGATTGCTATAGCGATATTCGGAGGCCACGGCCACCTCCACCGGCAGCCGCGCCCACCCCTCCATGAGCCTCTTGCCCACCAGACAGGCGTAGTAGGAGGTGCCGCAAGCCACGGCGCAGGCTCGGTTCACTCTCTCCAAGGGGAGCCTCTCCAGTTCGGGCAAGGTCACCCTCTGACCGTCCAGGCGGCCCCGCAGGGCGTTGGCGATGGTCTCTGGCTGTTCATGGATCTCTTTGTGGACGAAATGGGAGTAGCCTCCCTTCTCCGCCGCTTCCAAGTCCCAGTCGATATGGAAGGGCTCCCTTTGGACCTCCTCCCCATCCAGGGTCCAGATCCTGACCCCCTCTCGGGTCAGGGCCACCACCTCCCCATCCTCCACCACCAGGGCGCGGCGAGTGTGAGGCAAGAGGGCGGGGATGTCGGAGGCCAGATAGTTCTCCCCCTGTCCCAGCCCCACCACTAGGGGGGAGAAGAGGCGCGCCGCCACCAAGCGCTCCGGCTCATCTACGGAGAAAAGGGCTATGGCATAGGCCCCCCGCACCTGATGCAAGGCTTGCCTGACCGCCTCTGCCAGGGGGAGGCCCTCCTGATAAGCCTCCTCCACCAGGTGGACTATCACCTCCGTATCGGTCTGGGAGGCAAATTTGTGGCCTCGCTCCATCAGCCCTTGGCGCAAGGGAGAGTAGTTCTCGATGATGCCGTTATGGACCACCACCAGCCGGCCTCGACAGTCGGCGTGAGGGTGAGCGTTGGTTTGGTTGGGCTCCCCGTGGGTGGCCCAGCGGGTGTGGCCCACCCCCAGGTAACCGGCTAAGGTTTTTCCCTCCAAGGCTCGGAGGAGATTGGAGAGTTTGCCCTCAGATTTCACTATCTCGATCTGGCCCTGGGGGTTCAACACCGCCAGCCCGGCCGAATCGTATCCCCGGTATTCCAGCCGCCGCAAGCCATCCAAGAGGATGGGGGCGGCGAAACGGGGCCCCACATACCCCACGATTCCGCACATATCCTTCTCCTTTGAGAGGGGGATCCCCTCCTAGATTTGTTAGCCCAGATGTTCTATACGCAGCGAAAACAAGTCAAAACTCCCTGCAGGTGCAAGTGGGCTTATGCCGCTGGACCCTCTTTGTCCCACCGGTCGCCCGGCGGTTTTGGAGGGGCCTTTCGTCTCAGGAGGGGAAGGCTAGGGGCATGGCACCCCTGGAGGCATCCGCTGATCTCTCGATTTTCCCGGCTGGGGGCCGGTTAACCCCGCCTCGCGGCGGGGAACCTCCACCTCGTCAACTGCCCATGGGGCAGCCCAAGCGCTCCCTTCCCCGCATTCTCCTTATAGCCATCACCTCCTCAGCATGGTTTTAAACCATTTTAGCGCAAAAAATGAAAGTTGTCAAACCGTCAAAAACCTTATCACCTCCCTCAGCCCTTCCGCCACTACCGCTTTGGTCTGGAGGGCTGCTTCTATCTCCTCCAGGGTCATATGGTCCAGGGTCCTTTGGCCCGAGGCCTCGAACATGGAGCGAGGTAGAAAAAGGAGCCTTCCCAGGTCGCGACCTCGGAGGGCGGAGACCAGGTCCTGGCCGACCAGGAGGCCGGAGACGGTAACAGTGGGGCCGAAGAGGCGATTCTCCAGGGGAATGACCTCTAGGGGCAGGGAGAGTTCCCCTACCATTCGCTCCCAGAGGGGAGCGATGAGGGTCCCACAAACCAGGGTGGCCCTCTCTACTCCTTTGAAATGAGGCCCCTTTTCGGTCTTCGCCTCCTCATATTCGTCTAGCAGGCGTCGCACTAAGCCCACCCCGTTCTCCAGATGGGGGAAGCCCTCATATTCTTCGGCCTGGGGGAAGGGCCGCCCAGCCAGGAGGTAGAGTTCGTCGGCGGCATGGACCAGGTAGCGGCCATACCGTTCCTTGAACTCTCGACGCCAGGAGGCCAGGAGGTCCAGGATGGAGTGGGCCTCTGAGGGAGTTGTCAGGCGCAGCCCCGCCTTATGATGCTTGGTCAGCCCCACGGGAACCACGGCTATGGACTGCACCGTGGGATAGTGTTCTGCCAGGTCGAAGACGGTTTGGGCCAGGTGAGGGCCATCGTTGAGGCCGGGTACCACTACAATCTGGGCGTGGACCTCTATCCCTAGGGTTCCCAAGCGGCGCAATTGCCCCTTGATCTCCGGCATATTGGGGTTGCCGAAGAGGCGCCGCCGCAAATCCAGGTCGGTGGCGTGGACGGAGAGGTAGAGGGGGCTGAGGCGTTGTTCCGCCATCCGGGCCCAATCCTCCTCGCTCCAATTGGAGAGGGTGATGAAGTTTCCCCAAAGGAAGGAGTAGCGGTAATCGTCATCTTTCACGTACAGGGAGGGGCGCAGGCCAGGGGGCAACTGCTCCAGGAAGCAGAAGGGACACCGGTTCTGGCAACGGCGCAGGCCGTCGAAGACCGCCTCCTCGAACTCCAGGCCTAACTCCTCTTCATAGGGGCGCTCTCCTTTCAACACTAGCCTCCGGTGGCCTCGTTTCATTACTATCTCCACCCAATCCTCGGCGGCATAGAAGCGGTAATCTATTACGTCTCTTAAGGGGTGGTCGTTGAGGGAGAGGAGGAGGTCGCCGGGGCGTAGCCCCATCCTTTGGGCTGGGCTCCCCGGCCTCACCGCGGAGATGCGGGCCTCATAGAAAGGCCCCAGCCCGGCCTCTTCCCCTGGGCTGGGGCCCTGGGCAACATCATCCCAGAACACTATCCCGCCTGGCCTTGAGGATAGGGCCTTATATGTCTTTCCGTGGCCGCGGAGAGGTCGCTATAGACCCCTCGATACTCGGGGGGTAGGAGGGCGGCCAATCGGTACATGGCCTCCGTGGTCATCTGGCTCAACTCTTCTCGGGATGGCTTCCCTTCAGCGGCGAAGAAGAAGGGCTGACCTACCACTATCTTGGTCTTGGTGCGGCGTAGCCGGGCTATCTCTTTCCAGAAGTTTTCCGAGCCGGAGATGGCCATGGGAACGACGGGGACGTGGGCCTGCAAGGCCACATAGGCCACCCCATGGCGAGCCTTCAGCAGCCGCCAATCGCCGCCCCTGGTCCCCTCCGGGGCCATGAGGAGGGCTCTCTCTTGCCCCAAGGTCTGGAGGGCCTCCTTCAGCGCCGCTCGGTCCACCTCCCCTCGGCGCACCGGGAAGGCCCCGTAACAGCGGAATATTAGCCCCACCAAGGGGTTCTGGAAGAGTTCAAATTTGGCCATGCTGGCCACATCCCGGAGCAGGCACGGCCTACACCGGAACAGAGTAACTTATGTTCTGTTGTGGTTCGCCAGTATGAAAGTCCCCTGTCTGGTCACGTTTGCTAGTCCTT
>CAYUAM010000063.1:0-8677 GCA_964442805.1 uncultured Anaerolineales bacterium
TAAGTCGCTGTTGAATCTGAGCATCTTCATAACCCCCTTGTCTGCTTCGCTCGGAGCATCTTTGCCTGGAGAGATAACGCCCCTAAGAGTATAGCCGAGGTCGAATGGCCGGGCAAGGGCCATCTTTGGCTCGCTTCCATACCTATCTTGAGGAGGCTCGCCTCTCACCGATAATTGGCCCCTTCCCGTAACGGGGCCCGCTCCACTGTGTTAACTAAGTAGAGTGGCTAATCAGAGGTCTGTGTCGTGAAAGCCGTTCAATTCATCCAAAGCGTCCCCCGTTACCTCCTCTCCAAGGCCATAGGCGCCTTTTACCAGCCCGCATTTTGGGGTCCCCTCTCCTGTTTGCGCTATGCTGAGGTTCCAGAGCCCCCTTTGCCGGCCCCAGATTGGGTCAAGGTTCGCGTCCGATATGGGGGTATCTGCGGCAGCGATCTCGGCCTCGTCCTTCTAAACAACAGCCCGGCCCTTTCCGTCTTCGCTTCTTTCCCCTTCACCTTGAGCCACGAAAATGTGGGGGTCATCGCTGAGGTCGGGTCCGCCGTGGAGGGCTTCGCCATCGGGGAAAGGGTGGTGGTTGACCCCACCTTGAGTTGCCGGACGCGAGGTTTCGCTGACCTCTGTCCTCCTTGCCGGAGGGGCGATTTTGGCCTATGTGAGAGGTTGACCGAGGGAAGGATAGGCTCGGGGCTCATGATCGGCACCTGTCGCGATACGGGGGGAAGTTGGAGCCCCTACTTTGTAGCCCACGCCACCCAACTCTTCAAGGTTCCCCCCTCGGTGAGCGATGAGAATGGCGTACTAGTGGAGCCCTTCGCCGTAGCCCTCCACGCCGTCCTCCGCAACTACCCCCGCGATGAAGATACAGTCTTAGTGATGGGGGAGGGAGCCATCGGCATATGCCTGGTGGCTGCCCTGAGGGCCTTGGGGAGCCGGGCCCGGGCCATCGCCCTGGCCAAATACCCCTTCCAGGCGGAGGTGGCCAAAGGTTACGGAGCCGACCAGGTGATCCGGCTGACCGCGAACTACTATGAGGGGTTGGCGCAAGCCTTGGGAGCCACCCTTCACCGGCCCATCTTAGGTAAGCCGGTGATGGTAGGAGGGGCCGACATCGTTTACGATTGCGTGGGGAGCGGTAGGAGCCTCGACGATGGCCTGCGCTTCACCAGGAGCGGAGGGAGGGTAGTGCTGGTGGGGCTGGCGGCCGTGCCCAAGGGAGTGGATTGGACCCCCATCTGGCTCAACGAGATCGAGGTGAAGGGGAGTTGGCTCTATGGGACTGAGGAGCATCAAGGGGAACGGATGCACACCTTCCGGTTGGCCTTGGACCTCCTGGCCCAAGGCCGGGTGGATCTCTCCCCCTTGATCACCCATCGGTTCAGATTGGAGGAGTATCGGCGGGCCTTGACTATCGTGGCCAATAAAGGTCGAAGCCGGGCCATCAAGGCCGTTTTCACCTTTGGATGAGAGGGATGACATGTTTCTAGAACAACGGTCGAAAGAGGAGATCTTGGAGGAGTATAAGGATTACGTCTCGCCCTCCAAGGCGGCGGCCTATAAGGCCATGGGCCTGGAACTTTTGCCCGGGCGGCGGGAGGGGAGTCGCATCTGGGACCTGGAGGGGAAGGTCTATATCGACTGCCGTACCGCTGGGGGGGTCTTTAACCTGGGACACCGCCCCCCCAAGGTGATGGCCGCCCTGCGGGAGGCCCTGGAATATTTGGACATCGGCGACCACATTTTGATGAGCCAATATCGGGCTGCCTTGGGCAAGCGGCTGGCCGAATTGATGCCCGGGGATATACGCTATACCTTCTTCGGGGCTAGCGGCGGGGAGGCCATCGACCTGGCCATTAAATTGGCCCGCGGTTACACCGGGCGACCAGGAGTCATCTCCGCGGAGGAAGGTTACCACGGCCATACCGGCTTTGCCCTGGCCGCGGGCTCTCCCCAATTCAGGGCTCCCTTCGGCCCCATGGCTCCAGGCTTCGAACAGGTCCCCTTTGGTGATATTGAGGCTTTGGAGGCAGTCCTGGACGGCCAGACGGCAGCGGTCATATTGGAGACCATCCCCGTTCCCGGCGGAGTCCTCATCCCTCCTCCTGACTACTTCCCCCAGGTGAGGGAGATTTGCGATGAGCGAGGAGCCCTCCTCATCCTGGATGAGGTGCAAGCCGGTTTGGGCCGTACCGGCCGCCTGTGGGGCATAGAGGAGTGTGGGGTGGTGCCCGATATCATGGTCTTGGGGAAGGGGTTGAGCGGGGCCATTTATCCCATCACCGCCACCTGCTATCGGGAGAAGTTGGAGGAGTTCTTTAGGCCCAACCCCTTCATCCACCTCTCCTCCTTTGGAGGGGCGGAGTTGGGGTGCGTGGTGGCCCTGGCCATGTTGGACCAGATCACCGAGCCGGGTTTCTTGGACCAGGTGAGGCGCATGGGGGAGCGTTTCGCCGGGGGCTTGACCTCCCTTAAAGAGAGGTATCCTCAAATCCTGCTGGAGGTCCGTCAACGGGGCCTATTAATGGGGCTGAAGATGGTCGATGGAAACTGTGGCCCCTTGTTAGCCCAGATCCTGGCCCAACACGGCGTCTTAACCATCTTCGCCGGCCTCGACCCCTCGGTCTTGATCATCATGCCTCCTCTGGTGGTGAGCGAAGAAGAGGTGGATTTGGTCCTAGAGGCTTTGGAACGCTCATATGAAGCCATGAAGGAGAAGATATCTGCTCCCTAGGAGGGAAGATGGAAGCGTATCTCCTCCCCTTGGATGGCCTCGAGCCTGAGCAAGGGAAATCGGTGGGTAACAAGGCCCTCCATTTGGGCGAACTGTGTCGGGCCGGGGTGTGCGTCCCTCGTGGTTTCTTCCTCACTACCGCGGCCTACCGTCTCTTCCTCCATGAGGCGGGGCTGGAACCACGGCTGGAGGCCGCCCTTTCCGAGTTGGAAGGGGAGGATTGGGAGGGACGGCTCATCCTTCTCCGGGAGGAGATGCAGGGCCATCCCCTTCCCCTCATGGTAAGTCAGGTCATCGCCGAGGCCCATGGAGCCTTGGGGGAGGGGGCGGTGGCGGTGCGCTCCTCGGCTACGAGTGAAGACCTACCGGAGGCCTCCTTCGCCGGCCAATACGATAGCTATCTCAACATCTGTGGATTAGAAGAGACGGAAGAGAAGGTCAAGGCTTGTTGGGCCTCCTTATGGAACAGCCGTGCCCTACATTACCTGCAGCGCTATCATATCTCCCCCCTCGAGGTAGCGGTAGGGGTGGTGTTGCAGGAACAACTCCCGGCCCAGGTTTCGGGCGTCCTCTTCACCTTGAACCCCTCCACCGGCCGAGAGGAGGAGATGTTGGTGGAGGCCCACTGGGGCCTGGGGGAGGCGGTGGCCTCCGGCAAGGTCACCCCGGACCGCTTCGTCCTGGACGCATGGAAGGAGAAAGTTCTCTCCCGGGAGATAAGCGAGAAGCGGATGATGGTGGTCCCCGCTCAGCCTTCCGGGGTGCAAGAGGTGGAGGTCCCCCAGGATATGCGTCATCAGCCCACTTTGACCGATGAGCAACTCTTGGCCCTCCTGCAATTGGGCTTCCGCATCCAGGAGATCTACGGCTACCCCCAGGATATCGAGTGGGCCCTGCACCAGGGGGAGTTCTACGTTCTACAGACCCGTCCCCTCACCTCCTACACTTTCTCCCCTGATATAGGGCAATGGAGTTCGGCCAATTTCCGGGAGGTGATGCCCGGCTTCATTACCCCCCTCTCCTTCTCCATGAACGGCCAGTATGAGTGGGGGAAGAGCCTGGAGGAGATCTTCCGGCGGACCAAGATGATGCGGGAGAGACGTGAGGTGGAGTGGGGGCGGCTATTCTTCGGCCGGGCCTATTGGAACGTGGGCGAGGTCAAGCGCATAGCCTCCATCGTGCCAGGCTTCAAGGAGCGGGCCTTCGACCAATCGGCCGGGGTGGAGCCCACCTACGAGGGGGATGGCTTAGTCACCCCCACCACTCCGGCCACCATCCTTCGCGCCCTCCCCGTCCTCTTCGCCCTGAACGGCCTCTTCGAGGCCTTCTGGAAGGAGGCCCGAGAATACAAAGAGGCCTTCATGGAGGGGGAAGTCGAACGTTCCCAGATCGACCCTGCTGCCCTCAGCGATGAGGAGTTGGCGGAGAAGGTCAAGGCTTTCATCGAACTCCATTATCGCACCAACCGCATAGCCCTGATCATCAGTTTCCTAGCCACCCAGGCTCAGGATGACTTCACCCCTCTAGTGGAGGCCTTGAACGCCCGAAACCCCGAGGTGGAGCCCATCTCCATGGCCCGCCTACTCACCGGCTTGACCGGGGTGAGCACCGCTCGCCCCATGGCCGAGTTGTGGAAGGTGAGCCGAGAGGCCCTCAAAAGCGAGAAGGTAACTCAGGTCATCTTGGAGACGGAGCCGAACGCTCTCCCTGAAAGGTTGACCTCCTTCCCAGAGGGCCGCGCCTTTTGGGAGACCTTTCAGGGCTACATCCAAGAGTTCCGTTACCTCTCGGAGAAGGATGAAGATATGTCCGCTCCGCGGTGGGACGAGGACCCCTTTTTCGCCCTGGCCACCCTGAAATCCTTCATCCAAGGAGGGGGAGATGGTGACCCCGAGGAGTTGATCGCCCAGCAGACGGAAGTTCGACTCCGGGAGGAAAGACGGGCTGCGGAACTCCTTAGTAGAGGATGGCTGGATAGGCTTTTCCCCTTCCGGAAGCGCCAGTTCTTCTCTAAGTTAGAACGCCTCAAAAGGTACTCCTGGTGGCGGGAGGGGACCCGCCCCATGCTCTCCTTGGCCCATTATCACTGTCATCGGATCTTGGTGGAACAGGGCAAACGGTGGGCCCAGGTAGGCTACTCGGAGGGCCCGGAGGATGTCTTCTTCCTCCTCCGGGAGCAGGTGCTGACTGCTCTAGAGAGGAGGTTATCCAGTCAGGAGGCACGGCAACGGATTCGCAAATACAAGCGGATGAAGGCCTGTTATGGCCGTTTTGAGCCCCCTCCCATCATCGGCCGGGGATCGAGGCCGCCTGAACATATCTCGCCGGCTCAGCAGTCCTTCCGGGGAGTGGCCTGCAGTAGTGGCCAGGCCACGGCCAAGGCCAAGGTGGTACGAGGCCTGGGGGAGGCCTCCAAACTTCTGAAGGGGGAGATCTTGGTGGCGCCCCATATCAACCCCGGCTGGGTGCCCTTATTCAGCCTGGCCGAGGCCATCGTCACCGAGGAGGGGGGCCTCATCTCCCATGGGGCCATCGTGGCTCGGGAGTACGGCATCCCCACCGTCCTGCAGGTACGGGAGGCGACCAAGGTTTTCCGAGATGGGCAGGTCCTGCGGGTGGATGGCGATAGGGGGGTGGTGGAGGTCATAGGACAAGGGTAATTCGCGCTAAGTAAGCGACCCTTTATCCTCACTGTCAAGATGGAGATTAAGATCAAAGGATAGGAATAACGGCCTATTGATTAGCCCTTCCTGGCGAGGCTATAATCGCCATTAGGGGGTAGAGGTGATTTCTCCTCGCCGGAAGGGTTACATTAGGCCCTTTTTACTTAGGGGCTGGCTTCCTCTGCTGGGGACGCTAGCTCTCCTCCTTTTGGTCCTTTCCTGGACTTTTCCCGTTCGAGCCATAGACCCCGGCGAGACCGAGAGGACCTTGATCGTCCTCACCAATGTGGACCGCACCTCCAATGGCGTCGCGGCCTTGCTTCCCGATGAGAGGCTGGGCGGCGTGGCTCGTTTCCGCAGCGAGGATATGGCGGCCCGTGACTATTTCTCCCATTACATCCCCCCCGATGGCCATATGGTCTTCGATATCATGAACGAGCGGGGCATCCGTTATTTGAGGGCCGGTGAGAACCTGGCCCGCAACAACTACCCGGATTACATAACGGTAGAGACGGCGGAGGAAGCCTTCATGAATAGCCTGGAGCATAGAAGGATCCTCCTCTGCCCCGACTACACCAACTTAGGGACCGGTGCGGCCGAGGATGGCGGGGGGATGAAGGTCTATACCGTCCTTTTCATCCAGGACCCATCCCTAGGGGGCGCACCCGCGACTCAATCTCCGCTTCCCAGCCCCTCGCCTGAGCCCAGCGCTACGGCCGCCCCTACGGCTACTCCTACCCCTTCTCCCACCCCCTCGCCGACGGCCACCTTCACCCCTTCACCCACGGCTACCCCTTCGCCAACCCCCACCCCCTATCCCTCGCCCACCGCCACACCTGCTCCCTCCCCTAGCCCCACCTTCGTTCCTCATAGTGGACGGGTGGAATTTTCTCCTCCCCAACCCCCGGGACTCATCGAGCAGATCATCCGCCGCGTCCTTTCCCTTTTCCTGAATTTGGGGTAAAGTAAAAGCCAACGCGATTTTGGAGGCTTCTATGGCGGTGATACTCCAAGGAGAGAGGCTCACACGGCATTTCCCTCTGGGCCGGACCTACGTGGAGGTGCTAAGAGGGATAGACCTGGTGGTGGAGAAGGGGGAGTTCCTAGCCATCATGGGGCCCAGTGGCTCGGGCAAGAGCACCCTCCTTCATATCCTGGGCGGCCTGGATAGGCCTACCAGCGGGCGGGTACTCATAGATGGGGTGGATATCACCCCCCTCTCGGAGCGGGAGGTGACCCTCCTGCGGCGGGAGAAGACCGGCTTCGTCTTCCAAGCCTTCAACCTCATCCCCACCCTCACCGCCTACGAGAACGTGGCCCTTCCCCTCCTCATTGCCGGCCGTCGGGTCGACGATTATGCCCACCGCCTGGCGGAGATCTTGCGTCTCATGGGCCTGACTGGGGTGGAGGATCATAAGCCCGATCAACTCTCCGCTGGGGAACAGCAGCGGGTGGCCTTAGCCCGGGCCTTCCTGCCCAACCCCTCCATCCTCCTGGCCGACGAGCCCACCGGGAACCTCGACTACACCACCAGCCTGGAGGTGATGGAACTCCTTTGGCGCTCTTGCGTGAAGTTAGGGCAGACCATAACCTTGGCCACCCACGATGTGCAGGCGGCGGCCTTCGCCGACCGGGTGATCATCCTGAGGGATGGGGTCATCCAGGAGGAGATAGCCCTGGGGAGGCGGGAGGAGCACAGTGCGCGACCTCTCATTGATCGCATTCAGAGGCTTGGCCTCTAACAAATTCCGCTCCTTCCTCACTGGGGCGGCGGTGGTCTTGGGCGTGGCTATGATCATGGCCGCCAGCGTCACCAACCGAGCCATCGACCATAGCCTGGCCTTCATGGCCCGCCAGGTGGTGGGGGAGGCCGATCTGGAGGTGAGGGCCTTCTCTGAGCGAGGGCTCAGCAGCCAGGCCTTGGAGGCCATACGTTCCATCCCTGGGGTGAAGTCTGCCGTCCCCTGGGTGCGAAAGCGCACCTTCTATCGGGGGGAAGGCCATCACGGCTTCGTGGAGTTGATAGGGATAGATCCTCTTTTGGAGACGGAGATCCACTCCTATCATCTCTCGGAGGGGGTCTTTTTGGCCGACGAGGCCAACTACACCACCCTCCTGGTGGAGGGTTGGGCCCAGAGGCAGGGCTTTGATAGGGGGGAGGAGATCGACCTCATCACCGTAGAGGGCTTTCGTCCTTTCAAGGTGATAGGCCTCCTCTCTCAGGCTGGCTTGGCGGAAGGCAGTTTCGGGAGGGTGGTCTTCGTCTCCCTAAAGACCGCCCAGGCCGTCTTCGGCTTGGGGGACCGCATCAGCCATATAAGCCTGGAGTTGGCTCCTGAAGCCCGATTGGAGGAAGTAGAGGCGGCCATAGAGGAGAGGCTTCAAGAGAGTTTCATCTTGGTGCGCTCGGAGGAGGTGGAAGAGGGCATACGAAACTCCCTGCGCGACCTGGAGGCCCTCCTTCTCTTCTTCGGGGGCGTGGCCCTCTTCGTGGGAGCCTTTTTGATCTACAACACCTTGGCCATGACGGTGATGGAGAGGAGAAGGGAGATAGGCCTCTTGCGGGCCGCTGGCACCACCAGCGGTCAGGTCTTGAGCCTCTTCCTCTACGAGGCCTTGCTCCTGGGTTTGGCTGGTTCCTTGGTCGGGGTGGCCATGGGTTTGGGCCTGGCCCGGCTCATGATCCATTGGGTGGGCCTCACCCAAGGGCTGACGGTTCGTTCCTTCCCCTTTGCCCTCAACGATGGCCTCTTCAGCCTAGCCATAGGGCTGGCCGTCTCGCAATTGGCTGCTTTCCTCCCCGCTTGGCGGGCCAGCCGCATCGCCCCCTTGGAGGCTCTGCGGCCCGAATATGTCCGGCCTCCCGGCCTTTGGGGTTGGCTCCCTTGGCTGTGGGGCTTAGTCATGGGGGTATGGGGCCTCCTCCTAGTCCTTTGGGCCACTGCCGTTCCTAGGGCCCTCCCCCTAGGCATAGTGGGCATCCTTATCCTCTCCTTGGGCCTGGTGCCCCTCTCTTTACCCCTCCTTGCCCCCTTGGGCAGGCTCTTCAGTTTGCCCCTACGGTGGCTTTTCCGACGGGAGGGGGAGTTGGCCTTGCGAAATTTGAATCGCCGACCCAGCCGCACCAGCCTCACCGTGGGCGGGCTAGCAGTGGCGGTGGGAACCATCGTGGCCCTGGGTGTCTCCACGGCCAGCGTCTCCACCGCCGGCCAGAGATGGGTGCGCTCTCTCTTCTCCGGCCAATGGGTGGTGGTCTCCCCGGTCACCCAACCTTTGGTCTTCA
>CAYUAM010000064.1:0-8589 GCA_964442805.1 uncultured Anaerolineales bacterium
ATGGACGACGATGGGGTGGAGGATGAGCCGGTAGAGATAAGGGTGGAGGTGACCGTCGGAGGGGAGGAGGCCAAGGTGGATTTCACCGGCAGTTCGCCTCAGCGCAAGGGGAGCGTGAACTGCGTCTATGCCGTCACCCTCTCCGCGGTCTATTACGTCTTCCGCTCCATCATGGGCTTGGATATCCCCTCCAACAGCGGCTGTTTCGTCCCCTTGAAGGTCATCGCTCCCTCGGGCAGCGTGGTCAATGCCCAACCTCCCAGCGCTGTGGCCGGGGGCAATGTGGAGACCTCCCAGCGGCTCGTGGACGTGGTCCTGGGCGCCTTGGCCCAGGCTTGTCCGGAACGGGTGCCCGCGGCCAGCGCGGGGACCATGACCAATATCACCATAGGGGGGCATGACCCCCTCAGGAAAAAGGGCTACGTATATTACGAGACCGTAGCCGGGGGGATGGGGGCTAGGCCCAACAAAGATGGCCTCTCCGGCGTCCATACCCATATGACCAACACCATGAATACCCCCCTCGAGGCCCTGGAGTATCTCTATCCCCTGCTGGTTACCTGTTATGAATTGAGGTCGGGGAGCGGGGGAGAAGGGCGATTCCGAGGAGGGGAAGGCATCAGGCGGGATATAAAGTTGCTCCATGAGGCCCAGGTTACCATCCTGGCCGATAGGCATAAGTTTCCCCCCTATGGCTTACAGGGAGGACAGCCCGGGCAGTGTGGGGAGAACCTATTGATGGTGGATGGGGAGAAGCGAAGGTTGAGGTCGAAGGTGAGCCTTTCCCTCCCCAAGGGGGCGGTGATAAGCCTGAGGACGCCCGGAGGAGGGGGTTATGGCCAGAGGGAGTAAACCCCTCCATAGCGAGGTGATTTTCGAGCCCTTGGGCCGGCGCAGCCAGGTTGATGAAGGCTCCTCCCTCTTGGAGGCAGCCCGCCAGGCCGGGGTGGGCCTCTCCGCCCTCTGCGGAGGTAAGGGGAGTTGCGGCCGCTGCAAGGTCCAATTGGTCAGCGGGACAGTTTCCCCCCTCACCATCTTGGAGGAGGAAGCGCTCAGCCCGGAGGAGGTGGCGGCGGGCTTCCGCTTGGCTTGTCAGACCTTGGCCCGAGGCCCGGTGAAGGTTTATATCCCCTTGGAGTCGCTGACCGCCCCCCAGCGCTTACAGGTGGAGGGCCAGGAGGTGAGGGTATCCCCCGAGCCCGCGGTGGTGGCCTATCCGGTGGCTCTCCCGCCTCCTTCCTTGGAGGACCAACGTTCCGATGCGGAGAGGTTGCAAAGTCATTTGGCTCAACAATACGGCCTAGATGACCTATCTTTCGATCTCGAGGTACTGCGGCGGCTGCCCGGCCTCCTGCGGGCCCAGGGGTGGGCGGGGAAGGCGGCCTTGCGGGGGAGGGAGGTGATTAGTTTCCACCCCTCTGAGGAGGCCCTCCTGGGGCTGGCCGTAGATCTGGGGACCACCAAGATAGCGGCCTATTTGGTCGACTTGGCCACGGGCCAAACCATAGCCTCCCAGGGGCTCATGAATCCCCAGGTGGCCTATGGGGAGGACGTGATGAGCCGCATCGCTCACGCTATGGAGGGCAAAGGAGCCGAGTTGCAGAGGGTGGTGGTCGAGGCCCTCAATGAGATAGCCCGAGACCTCTGCCATCAGGCCGATGGCCGGCCGGAGCAGATCGTGGAGGTGGTGGTGGTAGGCAACACGGCCATGCACCACCTCTTCTTGGGCCTGCCCGTGGCCCAGTTGGGCTTGGCCCCCTATCTTCCAGCAGTGTCCTCCGCCCTGGACCTCAAGGCCCGAGAGGCAGGTTTAGCCCTGGCCCCCGGAGGCTACCTTCACCTTCTACCCAACATCGCTGGCTTCGTGGGGGCGGATCATGTGGCCATGCTCTTGGCCACCGGCATCTACCAGGCTCAACAGGTGACCCTGGGTTTGGACATCGGCACCAATACCGAGATCACCTTAGCCACCAGAGGGAGGTTGATCTCTTGTTCTTGCGCCTCTGGCCCGGCCTTCGAGGGCCGGCACATCAAGCAGGGCATGCGGGCCGGCGAAGGGGCCATCGAGCGGCTGCACCTGCACGACTCCGAGGTGGAATATGAGACCATCGGGGGGGGGCCGCCGGTGGGGTTATGTGGCTCCGGGGTCTTGGACGCCATAGCGGAGTTGGTGAGGCTGGGGGTGGTGGACGAGAGGGGGGCGATGAAGGGCCACCCTCGCCTCCGCCGCAGCCAAGAGGGCCCGGAGTTCGTCCTGGTCGGGGGGGAGGAGAGCGGGACGGGAAAGGATATCGTCATCACCAGGGGGGATATAGGGGAGATCCAGTTGGCCAAGGGGGCCATCCGGGCGGGGATAAATATCCTCCTGCGGGAGGCGAACCTTTCGGCTAGGGATGTGGAGAAAGTAGTAGTGGCTGGGGCCTTCGGGACCTATATAGATATCTCCAGCGCGGTCCGGATAGGGATGTTCCCCTCATTACCTGAAGGCCGTTTCCTTCAGGTGGGGAACGCCGCGGGGACGGGGGCTCGCCTGGCTCTTCTCTCCAAGAGCCTAAGGAGCAAGGCGGGGGAGATAGCCCGCCAGGTGAAATATTTGGAACTGAGCAACCACCCCCATTTCAGCGAGGAGTTCGCTCGAGCCATGCGCCTGAGCGATGAGACCTAGAGATCACGGGTTCTTCGGGGGCCAGAATATTTGGGCTCGCGTGCGGTTGATTATTATCACCTCGTTGGATCACTTTATCCTGGGGTTGGGCAGATAGGCCGCTTGGGCCTCGGAAATGGGGACGAACTTTTGAGTCAGGTTGG
The DNA here is from genome assembly GCA_964442805.1 of uncultured Anaerolineales bacterium. Classification (GTDB taxonomy): domain Bacteria; phylum Chloroflexota; class Anaerolineae; order UBA7937; family UBA7937; genus CAYUAM01. The sequence goes on from CAYUAM010000064.1 coordinate 2,809, forward strand.
CCAGGGCGGTGCGGATATCGGCTTCTTGAGCCAGGTGGAGGTAGCCAGTGATGGCGAAGGGAGGCAGGCTGATAAGCACTTGCTGGCGGGTCTTCATCACATATTCGAAGGGCCGGATCTTTCGCCGCTCATCTACGGTGTAGGAGGCTCATGGGGCACCCCGAAGGCGATGGTCTCCTTGTTGATTTGAGCGAAATCCCGCACTAGGGGGGCTGCCTCCGGGTCGTCGCTGGGGGTAGTGCTGACGTTGTCTAAGACCACCGAGTCCTCCAGGGGAAAGTTGAGGATGTCGCTCAGCCGCCTCTCACCGGTGGGAAGGTTGCCGATGATGCGATGGCTATCGGTCAGGAACTCCACCTCGATGGTGATGACCTGAGATTCCACCTCCCTCCGTTTTTGATTCTTTTTATTTATTATATAACTGAGGGGCATAGAGGACAATCTTCCCTTTCCTTGGTAAGCAGTAGTCCAACTCTTGCGGCTTCCAGCCCAGGGGCGGCCTGGTAGATAAGATAGGGTGAGCGGAAACTGCCCAGACTGAGGAGAGGTTGGGATGGAAGGGAGCGTTTTGAACCCCCTTGGCGACCGCGAAGACTTAAGAAAGGCTCATTTCGGGGAGAGAAGGTGAAGGCAAAGGGGAATTCCTGGCGGGAGGTCATCCCTGCCGTGGCCAGCGAGCGGGCCACTCAGGAGTCCCTCCGTTTGTGGGCTCAGGAAGTAGGGAAGAGGCCTCCTTTCAACTACCGCTTGGAGCACCTGAAGGTAGTGGTGAGGATAGCCCAGGCGCTGGCTGAGCGGCTAGGGGCCGACCAGGAGGTGGTATGGGCCGCCGCATGGCTGCACGACCTGGCCAAGGAGGAGGACCACTGGCCGGAGGGGGATGACCATGGGCCGGCTGGAGCCAGGGAGGCCAGGCGAATCTTGGAGGGGACCGATTTCCCCCTCGAGAAGGTGGAGGCGGTCTGCCAGGCCATCGCTAAGCACGCCGGGCTATATCGGGATGCTCCCCTTGAACCCTTGGAGGCGGCCATCCTGTGGGATGCGGATAAACTAGCCAAATTGGGAGCCCTCTCTATAGCCCAATTCCTGTGTCTGAGTCCCTCTTTCGAGAAGCCTCTCACCGCCGAGTCGATCCTTTCCCAGATAAGAGGCTGGCTCCAACTGGCTGAGGGCATCGTGGCCAGCATGAACACCCCCTTGGGCAAGGAGATGGCCCGAAAGCGACACCACGCCATGCGGGAGTTCGTTTCCCATTTAGAGGAGGAGATCGATGAGGCAACGCCTGGTCGTTTTGGGGAGCGCCCCGGCCCTTTCCAGCGCTGAACGGGACAATACCTACCTCTTCTTCGATAGCCCTGGGGATGGCCTGCTCATAGATTGTGCCGGAAGCCCCTATCAGAAGTTGCTCAAGGCCGGCGGGGACCCCGGACGCTTGCGGAGGGTGCTCATCACCCACGCTCATCCCGACCATATCTACGGTTTGCCCTCCTTGGTGCACGAACTTTGGCTCTCCGGGCGCCGGGAGCCCCTCCATATCTACGCCAACGCCGACGCTCAGAGGGTGGCGCGAGTCCTTTTGGGCCTCTTCGAACTATGGGACAAGCCTTTTCCCGTAGAGTTACACCTCATCCCTCCGGAGGAGGGGGTCCTCCTAGTGGAGGGGGAGGAGTATCTCCTCCATACCACCCCGGTGCGCCACCTGGGCCCCACCAACGCGGTGAGGATCACCCCCAAATTGGGCCAGAAGGTGGTAACCTATTCCAGCGACACCCGTCCCTGCCCGGAACTGGTGGCCTTGGCTCGCGGTTCCAACCTCCTCGTCCTAGAATGCACGGTGGAGGAGCCCCATAAGGTTCACCTCACCCCCGAGGAGGCGGGGCAGATAGCCCAGGAGGTGGCTGCGGAGAGGCTGATCTTGGTCCACTACCCGGAGAGCATGGCTCAAAATCCAGAGAGCACTACCGCTCGCGTGCGGAAGTTCTACGGGGGGGAGGTGGAGTTGGCCCGGGACCTCTCGGCCTATGAGGTCTAGGGTTGTCCCCCTGGTTAGTCTCGTGAAGGATGCGACCACCTGGATGGCGTCAGGAGTTCTCTCCTAACAGCCAAGGGCAATGAGAGCGTCAGATGGTAACATCTGACGCCACCAGTAGTGTCGCATTTCAGATGAGAGGTAGGGCTATTTTGACAGTCTCTCTCATTTATGATATGCTATTTATTATCAGATTTTATGTTGATGAAATAGGTCAAAAGGGACTATAGAAGATGCCCCTTCGTATTGTAAGACCGGAAAGGAGGAACAAAATGCTTCGGAGTCGGAATAGGATTATCTTGGGAACAAGTTTATGTTTTGTCATATTGCTCCTGGTGTCCTGCGGAGGTGGAGCCCCTGCCGCCACGCCCACCCCGCCAGCCCCCGCGGGCGAGACGCCAGCCGCGCCGCCCCCAAGCGAGACGCCAACCGCGCCTCCCTCAGCCGCCACCCAGCCCCCCGCACCGCCCGCTACGGATCTCCAATCGCGAATTAGCGAGTCTCTCAACCGCACCATGGGGGTAGAGGGGATGATCCTGCCCTCCTACCATCTGGAGATCAGCGGGTCGGATCCGACCTGGGATGACGCGACCAGCCAGGTCGAAACCACGAACTGGACTTTGGTCGCCGATGTCCAGGGAGATGATATCTACCTGGTCTACACTAGCGACGGCCAGACCAGCGAAGGCTATAGCATCGACGGAGGCCTTGCCAAGTCCGAGGAGGGTGGCAAGGAATATGAGGTAGTGAACGGGGAACTCCAGGATTCCTTTACCATGGGGTTGACCTGGGCGCTTGTACCCCTGAGCGCGGGCATGCCGCTGATTATAGCCGCCACGGGGCCCACGCCTCAGGGCGGGGAGAGCATCGATGGCCGGAGCGCCGAGAAATACGGGGTGGACAGCGCCAACGCCCCAGCGGGCGTTATAGGAATGCTTGGTGGCATCATCAACATCACTGCCTCCCGGGGCACCGCCTGGGTGGACCAGGAGACGGGGGCTCTTTTGAAGGCGATCCTCGATTACGAACAGAAGTTTACGGACCCCGAAAATCCCGACACAGTGTTGGGCACCGGCAGCGGCCATGTAGAAATCCGGGTCACCGGGGTGGGGCAGGTCACCGTGCAGTTGCCCGAATAAAGATTCTTCTAGATTCATCTATAGGGGTGCCAGATGCTGGGGCAGCCTCGCTCAGAATGGAGGTTGCCCTGTGTCTTTTTGGTTTAAGGTTGCTTGAAGAGGCGGAGATGAAAGCCGAGGCCGGTAGCGTCAGATGGTAACATCTGACGCTACCAGTAGTGTCGCATTTGACATGAGAGATACCGAGGTCTTGACATATCAGAGAAAACACAGTATAATTATAATGTTTTTTATAATATTTATAATAGAGGGCAGAGGTAGGCTAAAAAACTTCTTCCACCAAGTAGTGAGGCTCTTCCAGTGCCCACGCGGTGCCATCTCTTCGCTTTGACTTTTTTGGCGTGAACGAAAGGAGAGTACGGCTATGGCTGAATTTGCCACTAAGGCTGAACAGACTGGGGTTACACCTCCCAGTAAGAAGAGGGGGCGGGGCTGCCTGGTCACATGCTTACTGGCCCTGGCGCTGGGAGTTGTGCTCTTGTGCGTTGTGGGAGCAGGGGGATACTATCTCTACACCACTGGCGCCATCAACCAGCGTCAGATTCTCAACGCTATCGGCCAGGGCGCCGGCGAAATCAACATCCTCAATGCCTCCGATGACTCACTGGATGCTAACCTCAGCCGGCTGGATACTGAATCCGGGGAGCCGGAGTCGGTGGGCAGTTTCACCATTGAGCCAACAGAGATTGATGGGTTTACGATGATCGAGCCAGGGCGCTACCAGTTGGAAATCGTCTTCGCCTCCGGCTCGCCCGGCGGGGGGACATGTACCATGAAGATTGTGAGCGGCGACTATTATCAGTTGGTGGCGGTTACGGGAGGTGTGGCCATTGCCAGTCAACGGCAGCGGGCTGAGACCGGCGCGGATCTGAACATGGCGACATCGTCCTTGTGCCAAAAGTAGGAGGCGAAATGTCTGGACATAACCGTTCTCGGATTCATTGCCTTGTGGGACTGATTCTCTTGGGGCTCGTGCTGGTAGGGTGCGCTGAGGTCATCGTTATCAACCCCACTAAGCGCAACGCACGCGTCAGGGTGCTCCTGCCGGATGGTTCTGGGGGGAGCGTTTACTCACTGGCTGCTGGCCAATCCGCGACCGAGATAAGCATTGTCCCAGGCAAATATCGCGTGGATGTCTTAAGCGACGAAGATTACGAGTTTTGGCTCCGGGCCAAACAGGCAGGCATTTACGGGCTTCTGCAAGTTCCCTATGCGCTAAGTAAAGAGGAGAAAGAGAGATTGGAAGGCGAGTTATTAAGTATTGAATTCCAAATCGAGGACCTTGCCAAACGAGGCGTTAGCTGTATCGGAATTGTCGGTGAGGAAGGAAGCGTCACCGCGACCCTTATGTGGGACGATGATCGTAAGGTTTGGGAACTCGTATGTACATGGGGTGAACAGTATCGACCACAATTTTGAAACGGCAGGCTGGCATAAGGCAGCGACCTGCGGCCCGAACTCCTGCGCCGGCAGATAAGAATCGCCTCCGTGGGGTGCCTGGCGACGGGTATGTACCCTAAGGTGGCACCGCCAGGAGAATCCCCCTCCCTTTGGGATAGGGGTAGAGCTAGTGCTGTCAGGAGTTACCTCCTGACAGCCAAGGTTGCGCTGTCACCCTGGTGGCAGATGGTAACATCTGACGCCACCAGTAATGTCGCATTTAGCAAAGAGATACTGGGGGCTTGACATCGTCCCTCGAATATGCTATACTATCCCCCAACAATAGGAGACCTACAAAGACTGAGAACGGGAATAGTAAGCGTGGGTTAAGGCACAGAGAGTCGGGGTGAGGTGGGAGCCCGATGCTGGAGCCCGCGCCGAATGGGCCCGGGAGTCGCAGGCCGAAAGCGAAGGCTAGTAGGCCGTGCCGGATGTCGCCACCGTTATCTAGGCCGAGGATATCGGACTTCCGTCCCGTATCCGCTATGAGTGAGGCTGGCTAACCCGTCGTTCATGACGGGTTTTTTAGTTAAGCCTAAGAAGGGTGGCACCGCGGAGAACCCCCGTCCCTTTGGGATGGGGGTTTTGGATTTTTGGGGAGGTAAAGATGAAGGCGTGATATAGGTAGTGAAGGTAACTCAAAAACCAAAATGCCACAAGAAAGGAGGAAGCGATGGAGGAAACGAAGATCTTGTTGAGCGAGGAGGAGATCCCCACCCATTGGTATAATGTGGTGGCCGATTTGCCCTCTCCACCACCTCCTTATCTCCACCCTATCACCCTTGAGCCCATGGGACCTGACGATTTAGCGCCGATCTTCCCCATGGAGATCATCAAACAGGAGGTTAACAGGGAAAGATGGATTGAGATCCCGGAGCCGGTACGGGAGATATATAGACTCTGGCGTCCCACCCCCCTCTATCGGGCCCGGCGTTGGGAGAGGACCCTAGATACTCCAGCCAAGATCTATTACAAATGGGAAGGGGTGAGCCCCCCGGGGAGCCATAAGCCCAACACCGCCGTGGCTCAGGCCTATTACAACAAGCAGGAGGGAGTCAAGCGGCTCACCACAGAGACGGGGGCAGGTCAGTGGGGCAGCGCCCTGGCCTTCGGCTGTGGCCTCTTCGACCTGGAGTGCAAGGTCTATATGGTCAGGGTGAGTTACCAGCAGAA
>CAYUAM010000065.1:0-8551 GCA_964442805.1 uncultured Anaerolineales bacterium
TCGGGACAAAAACTTCCACCCCCTTGAGTTCTCCCAGCCGGGCGGCAATGGCCAGGGCGTTGCTCCTGCCGGGGAGGCCGATGGTCACCTCATAGGTGGGGGCTAGGGTCTCCGGGTCGAACTCCACCGAGGCGTTCTCCACCCCCGGGGTGGCATGGGCGTAGCCCTTCAGTTCCGAGTAGTGGGTGGCCACGAAGGAGGTGATCCGCCGCCGGCGCAACCGGTCGAGGATGGCCCGGGCCAAAGCGGCGCCCTCTACCGGATCCGTCCCCGCCCCAAGTTCGTCGAGGAGGACTAGAGCGCGCTCATCGGCTCTCTTCAATATCTCTACGATATTGGTGAGGTGGGAAGAGAAGGTGGAGAGGCTCTGTTCTATGCTTTGCTCATCGCCGATATCGGCGTAGATGCCCCGGAAGATGGAAAGGCTCCCCTCCTGGGCGGGGATATGGAGCCCGGCCTGGGCCATGAGGGCCAAGAGCCCCACCGTCTTCAGGGTGACCGTTTTCCCTCCGGTATTGGGGCCGGTGATGACCAGGATGAAGAAGTGGTCCCCGGTCTGGATGTCGATGGGGACTACCTTCTCAGGAGGGAGGAGGGGGTGGCGGGCTTGGACCAGGCGGAGGGTCGAGCCAGGGTGAGAGGGGTCCTTTGAGGAGCGGAAGGGGAGGAATTTGGGCCCCCTCCCGGAGATGGCCACGCTGTACCTCCCCTTGGCCAGGGCCAGGTCCAAGGAAGCCGTGGCCTCCAGGGTACCCTCGATGGCCTCTTTATGCTCGGCCACCCGGGCGGTGAGATCCTTGAGGATGCGCTGGACTTCCTTCTCCTCCGCCAGTTGTAGTTCCCGCCAGCGGTTGTTCGATTCCACCGTAGCCAGGGGCTCCAGGAATAGGGTGGCCCCGCTGGCTGACTGGTCGTGCACCACCCCGGGGATGCGCCCCTTGAAATCGGCCTTTAGGGGGATGACATACCTTCCCCCGCGTTGGGTTACGATGGGCTCCTGCAAGAAGGGGCGGTTTTCGGGGGCGGAGACCATCCGCTCCAGCCAGGCTAGGAGCCTCTCCTGGACTTCCCGCCCTTCCTTACGGATGTGGGCCAAGGCAGGACTGGCCTCATCCACTACCTCCCCCCGCTCATTTAGGGAGCGGCTTATCTCTTGGACCAAGAGGGGACACTCCTCTATGGCGGAGGCCATCTCCGCCAGGGTGGGGAACAGTCCTCGGAGGGGGAGGAGGCTTCTTCGGGCCTGGCCAGCGATGACCAGGGTATCCCGAATAGATAGGAGTTCCAAGGGGGTCAGGACGGAGCCAATGGAGGCCTTTTTAAGGAGGGGGCGCAGGTCGCTGGCCCCACCGAGGTCTATCTCCTCTCCTCTGTCCAGGAGGGCCCTGGCCTCGCTGGTCTCCCTTTGGCGCCTCCGAATGATCTCCTCATCGGCGGTGGGGCGCAGGCGCAGGGCCCGCTCCCGCCCCAAGGGAAAAGCGGTGTGCTCAGCCAAGCGAAGGAGGATCTTCTGGAACTCCAAGGCCCGCAAGGATCTGGCGTTCATAACCCTGGATATAGGAAGGTGGGTAGCCCTCCGGGGATCCAGGGTAGGATGGTGCGGGCCACCAGGGTTAGGTAGTGGTAGAAGAAGGGCACTAAAATGGAGGATTGAATGGCTAGGGCTAGGTTTTGGCGCAACTTCTCCCCCTGGAGCCACCAAGGGGCGCCAGTCAAGAACTGCAATATTAACGCCCCCACTCCAATTTGGACCCCCACGGTTAGGAAGCCCACCACCATTCCTCCCAGTTGATCCAATAGCCCCAAGGCGGCCAACTTAGTCTGGGGGAAGGCGCGACGGCTTAGCATGTCCAAGAGCCCATAAGTGAGGGCCAGTATGAGCAGGAAGGCCAAGGGCCCCCTCACCACCTCCGCCATCTCCGGCAAGAGGAAGTCCATCCATCGCTCCAGGGAAAGGTGGAAGTAAGCGGCCATCACCAACCCCACATATAGGGAAAGCAAGCCCATGATCTGGCGGAGGAAACCTTGCAGGTACCCCACCCCTATCCCGATTAAGACTAATATCACCAGCAAAAGGTCAAACCAGTTCACTTTTCCTCCTACTCCCGTAGGCGGGCTCCCAGCTCCCGCTCCAGGTGTTTCCTTATGCGCTCTTTAAGAGCAACAACCTCCTTGTCGGTCAAGGTGCGGTCGGGGGCCCTGAAGGTCAAGGAATAGGCTAGGCTCTTCCACCCGGGAGGTATGGGCTGTCCGCGATAGAGGTCGAACAACCGCACCTCGGCCAAAAGGTTCCCCCCAGCCTTGGAGATCGATTGGCGCACCTTTTCTGCGGGGACCTCCTCGTCCACCACGAAGGCCATATCCTCGGTGATTGCCGGGAAGCGAGGCAAGGGCTCGTAGCGCCGCTCTGCCCTGGCCGTCCGAGACAGGGCCTCGAAATCTAACTCCGCCAGGTAAAGGGCTCGCTTCCCCAAATCATATCTTTCCGCTTTCTGGGGATGCAACTCTCCCAATATGCCCATAGGCTCCTCTTCACCTCCCAGGAGGAGGGCCATCTGCCTTTGAGGGTGAAGCCAAGGCGTGTCCTCCCCCATATCGAACCGAAATTCTTCTATCCCCATCCGAGGGAGCAAGGCCTCTAACACCCCCCTGAGGTCAGAGAAATCGATGGCCCTCTCCTCGCCGGACCAAGGGCTATCCCGGCGGCTCCCCACCATGGCCAAGGCCAACCTTCGCCTCTCTTTTGGTAGATCGCCTTCTTGGGGAAGGTAGACCCGACCTATCTCGAATATGGCCACATAAGGTTGATGATGCAAATTTGCGGCCACGGTCTGGAGGAGGGTGGGCAAAAGGGTGGTGCGCAGGGCGTTCTCCTCGGCGACTATGGGGTTAGCCACGCTGAGATGGGGTTCGCCGTCCAGATCTCCCTCCCTCACCAGGGAGTAGGTGATGACCTCCTGGAGGCCACAGGCGGCCAGGACCTCCTTGGCCTGTCTCTCCCAGTAAAGGTCCCAATTCCTGGCCTGAGGGGGCAGATCCCCCGAGATCATGACCGTAGGGATCTCATCGTACCCCTTGATGCGGGCCACCTCCTCCACCAGATCGGCAGGCAGGGTCACATCGCCCCGGTAGGAGGGAACGTAGACCCGTAAATTATCTTCGCCCGAAAGTTGACATTTGAAGTCTAAAGATTCCAGGATGGTTCTTGCCTCCTCCGGAGGCACCCTCATGCCCAGCAGCCGTTCTATCTCCCCCATAGGCAGGGTTATCTCCACCCCCTGGGGAGGGCGGGGAAAGAGATCGGCGAAGCCTTGGGCCACCTCCCCTCCCGCCAGTTGTCGGATTAACTCGCTGGCTCGGGCCAGGGCAGGGATGGTAGATTCCGGGTCCATACCCTTATCGAAGCGGATGGAGGCCTCGGTGCGGACCTTGAGGGCCTGGGAAGTGCGGCGGATGCTCCCCCGATCGAAGTTGGCCGACTCCAAAAGCACATCCCTGGTCTCCTCCGTCACCTCGCTCTCCAAGCCGCCCATCACCCCGGCTATGCCTACGGGCCCCTCCCCATCGGCGATCACCAGCGTCTCCGGGAGGAGTTCCCTCTCCTCCCCGTCCAGGGTGGTAAAGTGTTTGTCCTTCCCGGCCCGTCGCACGATGATCCGCCTCCCCCGAACCTTTTGATAGTCGAAGGCGTGGAGAGGTTGTCCCCACTCCAGCATCACGTAGTTGGTGACATCGACGATATTATTGATGGGGCGCATCCCCGCCGCCCGCAGCCGCCTTTGCATCCAAGGGGGAGAAGGCCCTATCCTCACCCCCCGGATGAGGCTAGCCGAGTAGCGAGGGCAGAGATCAGGATCATCTATCTCTACCTCGACGGCCTCTCTGATGGGCTCTCCTTCGGCCAGGAGGTTCGCCTCCGGCAAACGGGCTCTCCCCCCGGTGAGGGCGGCCACCTCTCGGGCTACGCCGATGAGGGAGAGACAACGCCCCAGGTTAGGGCTCAACTTTAGGTGTAGCACCATATCCCCCAGATATTCGGCCAAGGGGACTCCCACCGGGGCGTCATCGTCCAGGATCATGATGCCTTCGTGGCTGTCGGAGATGCCCAATTCTAGTTCTGAGCAGATCATCCCCTCCGAATGGACCCCTCGCAACTTGGCTGGCTTTAGCACCATCTCCTTATGCTCTGGGGAATGGCCGTCGATGAGCCTGGCCCCAGATAGAGCGGTGGCCACCTTCTGCCCCCTATCCCCCACCTTGATGTTGGGGGCTCCGGTTATGGCCGTGAGGGGGGCATCCCCCCCGTAGTTGACCATAGCGATGGTGAGGCGGTCGGCGTTGGGGTGGGGACGCACCTCCAAGACCTCCCCCACGTAGATCTTCTCCCAGCGAGCCCCTATCCGCTCTATGAGTTCCACCTCGATGCCGGCCATGGTGAGGCCATGGGCCAACTCCTCCACCGGCATCTTGATCTCCACGTAGTCACGCAGCCAACTAAGGGGCACCCTCATGGCCTCTCTCCTTAACTGAACTGCTTCAGGAAACGCAAATCGTTGCCATAGAATAGCCGGATGTCGTCGATGCCATGTTTGAGCATGGCTATCCTCTCCACCCCCATGCCGAAGGCGAAGCCGGTATAGATATCCGGGTCGTAGCCGCCATTGCGAAGGACTTCAGGATGTACCATGCCCGCGCCCAATATCTCCAGCCAGCCACTATAGCCACAGAGCCGGCAACCTTGGCCGGCGCAGACTAGACAATCGATGGCCATCTCCGCCCCCGGCTCCACGAAGGGGAAATAATCGCAGCGGAAACGGACCTTTCGCTCCTGGCCGAAGATCTGCCGGGCGAAGGCGGTGAGCACCCCCTTAAGGTTGGCCATGGTGATCCCTTTCCCCACGGCCAGCCCTTCTACCTGGAAGAACATCCATTCGTGGGTGGCGTCCACGCTCTCATAACGGTAGCAGCGGCCGGGGATGAGTACTCGGATGGGCTGGGGGGAGAAGCGCTCCATGGTCCTTACCTGCATGGGGGAAGTATGGGTGCGGAGCACCATCTCCTTGTCGCGCGCATAGGGGGGAGCGATATACAGGGTGGCGAACATATCTCGCGCCGGATGGTCCTGGGGGATGTTGAGGAGTTCGAAGTTATAACGGTCCCACTCCACCTCCGGCCCTTTCACCACTTGGAAGCCCATCAAAGCGAAGATATCGTATATTTCCCATAGCGTTCGGGTGATGGGGTGGATGGCTCCCAAGGGAGGAAGCCTGCCGGGCAGAGTGAAATCGAAGGTTTCCTCGGAGGGGCCCCCTTTTTCCTTCAAGGCCTGGACCTTAGCCTCCAGGGCCTCAGTCAACTCCCGCTTGGTTAGGTTGGCCCTCTCGCCCATGATGGGCCGCTCCTCTTTTGGCAATTGGCCCACTTGGCGCAGGATCTTGGTAAGGGCTCCCTTGCGACCCAGGTATGATATCCGCCACCCCTCGGCGGCCTCTAAATCCTGGACCCTTTCCAACTCTTGGAGGGCCTTCTTCTTTAACGCCTCTAATTCTTCTATCATGGCAACACCCATAATATAACTAAAAAGCCCCTCTTCAAAGGTTGAAGAGGGCGCCTGAAAACTCGGTGAGGAGGGTCAACTAGCCAAGCAGCGTGGATCGACAGGTGCCCTCTCTGGCACCCATAAAGACGAAGGTGGTTCGCCCCCTAACGCTTCCTTGATTCTCCACGCTTCCCCTCGATTTTAGGCTATTATAGCACCAAAAGGTGAGGTTGACAAGGGGCTTTCAAAAATGAGGATGGGGAGGCCCCCATCCTCACCCTCCTCGCTCGAAAGGGCTACTTAGAGGACAGATTTGGCCATCTTCACCAAATGGCCCAAGGCCTCCTGGTCCCTTACGGCCAAGTCGGCCAGCATCTTCCGGTCCAGTTCCACTCCTGCCTTCCTCAGCCCGGCCATGAAGCGGCCGTAGGGAAGGCCCTGTTCCCTGACCGCAGCGTTAATACGTTGTATCCAGAGGCGACGAAAGTCGCGCTTGCGCTGTCTCCGGTCCCGATAGGCATAGGTCAGGGATTTGAGCATGGCCTCATGGGCCCGCCTATATAGGCGGTGTTTGCTCCCGTATTGTCCCTTGGTCAATTTCAGGACCTTATTATGGCGTCTGCGGGCCTTGGGCCCGCCCTTTACCCTGGGCACTCATCGCTCCTATAGATATGGTGCTAGGCGCTTCACCCGCCTTATTTCGCCGGCCCCTTCCACGGGGATGGTCTTATCGAAGAGCCGCTTGATTTGAGCCCGCTTCTTGCGTCGAAGGTGGCTCCTTCCCCCTTTCATCCTTAGGACCTTTCCCCCCGCAGTTACCTTGAACCTTTTGGCGGTGGCTTTATGGGTTTTGATCTTAGGCATAACCTCTTCTCACGTTAAGGGGCGCCCATGGCGCCCCCAGCGACTGGTGACCTAGAGCCGTCACTTATGGGTCGGGGAGAGGATCATGAGCATGCTTCTCCCATCCATATTGGGCATCTGCTCTACCGTGGCCACATCCTCTAATTCTTTGGCCAGGCTTTCCAAGATCTCCTTCCCCATCTCCGGTCGGGTGATCTCCCGTCCTCGGAAGAGCACCCTCGCCTTCACCTTGAAGCCCTCCGCCAGGAACTCCCGCATCCGCTTGACCTTGAAATTGCGGTCGTGGGAGCCAGTCTTGGGGCGCAGGCGAATCTCCTTGACCTCTATCCTTTGGGCCTTGCGAGCCCCTCTTTCCCTCTTGCCCCGCTCATAGATATACTTCCCGTAATCCATGAGCCGACAAACGGGGGGACTGGCTTGGGGAGCGACCTCCACCAGATCGAGTTCCCGGCCCCGGGCCAACTCCAGGGCGTGCGATAAGGGAACTATCCCTACCTGTTTCCCCGACTCATCGATGAGCCGGACCTCCCTGGTCCTGATGGCTTCGTTAACGCGTTGTCTTCTATCGATACTGCTTACCTCGCTGCCTCAACGGTGAACAGCGGTTGAAGACCTCCTCACTTGAAAAACTAACGGGATCCTCCCCTTGGAATGGCCCCAGTCGAGGGCTTTTGGTGTGCAAAATATACCATATTTGCCCAGAGAAGTCAAATGGTACTCCTTGCCTTTCTCCATAGGAAACGCCAAGGTCTCCCCTTAGCCACCTCGTCGGCTCGGATGCCGAAGCGAGGAGTGGCTTCCATCTCTGAGGGGGCCAGGCCCGCGGCCTCTTCGATGAAGAGGAGGTCGCTGGTGCACAGGTCGAGGTCGTTTAAGCTCCTATCGATGGCCAAGGCCTGGCAAAGTTTTGCCGGCCCATCGGTCAACCGCTCCTCTGGGGGGTGGCCGCGGTTGCGTCGCATCTCCTCGAGCCCCTCTTGGGGCTCCAAAGCCCGGATGAGGGCCGCCGCGGGGAAGCCTTCCCTCTCGGTGACCACATTAAAACAATGATGCATCCCGTAGGTGAAGTAGATATAGGCGTGGCCGGGCGAGCCATACATCACCTCCGTGCGGGGCGTCCTTCCCCGGGAGGCATGGCAAGCGGCGTCCTCCTCCCCGATATAGGCCTCCGTCTCCACGATGAGGCCGCTCAATCTCACGCCATCCACCACCCTCACCAACCGCTGGCCCAAGAGTTCCCGGGCTACCCGCAAAGTGGGACGGTCATAGAACTCCCGTCCCAATCTTCGCGGCCGTTCCCCCGGCCACGGGCAAGAAGATGAAGAGCCTATCTCCCTCACCAAGGGGCCTCCCTGAAGACTCTTCCAGTTTCACCTGGTCATCGTTGAGGAAGAGGAGGTAGGGGTTATCCCCCTCATGCCGGTAAAACCGCTCCTGGAAGCCGGGATAACCTACGGCCAGAGCGGACAAAGCATCGGCCACGGTGGCCCCCTCTCCTAACTCCAGGGCCACCGTCCTTTGGCCCACTGCGCTTTTCAGGGGCTCCCCTAGTTTAACCGTGACCTTCATATCAGGACGCCTTCATCTTTAGGTGTAGTTATAGAAGCCTTTCCCTGCCTTTCGCCCCAGATGGCCGGCCATGACCATGCGGCGCAGGAGGGGCGGGGCGGCGTAGCGGGTGTCCTTGAACTCCCCATACATGGCATCGGCGATGAAGAGCATGGTATCTAGCCCTAAAAGGTCTAGGAGGGTCAGGGGGCCCATGGGGTGGTTGAGCCCCAATACCATGCTCTTGTCGATATCCTCCCTGGTGGCCAAGCCATTCTCGTAAGCCTTTATGGCGTCCAAGAGGAAGGGGATGAGCAGGAGGTTGACGATGAAGCCAGGGGTGTCTTTGGCCCCCACTATCTCCTTGCCCAAGGATTGGCCGAACTCCTGGGCCACCCGCAAGGTCTCATCGGAGGTGAGGATGGTGCGCACTATCTCTAAAAGCCTCATCAAGGGGACCGGGTTGAAGAAGTGCAAGCCCAGCACCTTATCCCCTCGCTTGGTGGCCGAGGCTATCTCGGTGATGGAGAGGGAGGAGGTGTTGGAAGCCAGGATGGCGTGAGGCGGGCATATCCGGTCTAAATCGGCGAAGATCAGCTT
>CAYUAM010000066.1:0-8491 GCA_964442805.1 uncultured Anaerolineales bacterium
GCCCCCGCTGTCAGAAAATCAAGAGGGTGAAGTAGCGAGGAGCGACTAGAATAGGTAGGGAAGCATTACGAGCGATTTCACCCGGGGCATAACTGGAGTTTGGCGTGTGTTGTTCGGGAAGTCATTTCAGGCCGACAGGTAGTGCTTCGTTGTGGCGATGGGGAGGTGATGGTTAACTGAGATCAGAAGGAAGGTAAAGGTGGTTAACCCTGAAGAGAGACGACTATTCCAAAATGGGAAAGGAGAAAGATCATGGCAAAAGTAGCAAGAGAGATGGTGGAGAAGGCAGGGGTCAACGTTGAGCAACTGGTCGAACTGCTGGTCAAGAACGCGGCCGCCGAATTGACGACCTACTACTATTACACCATCCTCCGGGTCAATCTGATCGGGTTGGAGGGCGAGGGGATCAAAGAGATCGCCGAGACCGCCCGCATCGAGGACCGCAACCACTTCGAGGCCCTGGTCCCTCGCATCTACGAACTCGGCGGCAAACTCCCGGAGAACATGAAGGATTTCCACGACCTCTCGGCCTGTCGCCCCGCCAGCCTCCCAAAAGACCCCACGGACATCGAGGCTATGCTGACGGTGTTGGTGGAGGCGGAGCGATGCGCGGTGCGGGGATACACCCAGATCTGCAATATGACCGCGGGCAAGGATCATCGAACCTACGATCTGTCCCTGGCCATCCTCAATGAGGAGATCGAGCACGAATCGTGGTTCTCTGAGTTCCTGGGTGAGGGGCCGTCCGGCCACTTCATGCGCCGAGGCGAGACTTCCCCCTTCGTCTCCAAGTTCCTCCGGTAAGTCCCGGATTCAGCGTCGGGGGGCCCTGGCTTCAGCGGGCCCCCCCGATCTCCCTCCCGCGAGACCAGGGAAGGCTGCTAGAAATGCGTCGGTTCACCAGAGAGGACCTGGCCCATTATAATGGCAAGGACGGGGCCCCGGCCTACGTGGCCTATGAGGGCAAGGTCTACGATGTCACCCCTAGTCTCCTATGGCGGGACGGCCGGCACCAGGCGCTGCACAGGGCCGGGGAGGATCTAACCGGAAGCCTAGATGAAGCACCCCATGGGCTCGAATTCTTGACCAAGTTTCCCGTGGTTGGTATTCTTCATTCCACCTGATTCCAAAAAGGGCGTTTTCATAAAGGGGGGCGAATGATACCGGATGTCGGCATCGCTTTCATATTGACTGCCCTGGCTGGGCTCTCTACCGGCATCGGCAGCCTCTTGGGAGTTGCCACAAGGAGGGAGCCAGGGCCGCGTTTCATGGCCATGACCTTGGGCTTCGCGGCCGGGGTGATGATATCGGTCTCCTTCGTGGAACTCCTATTTGGAGGCATTGAAGCCATCGGGTTTGGGCCAGCCCATTTGGCCTTCTTCGGCGGCATGTTAGCCATGTTCCTCATAGATCTCCTCGTCCCCCACACATATATGGCCGAGCGGCATCATACAGCGCCGGAAAGCGAAAAGGGAACTAGGGAGGAACTCCTGAAGACGGGGCTCTTCGTGGCCTTGGGGCTCGGCATCCATAACTTCCCCGAGGGCATGGCCACCTTCGCCGGGACCCTCAAGGATATTGATCTTGGCATGGCCATCGCCGTGGCCATCGCTATCCACAACATCCCCGAGGGGCTAGCGGTATCGGCACCGATATATGCCGCAACCAAGAGTAGGAGACAGGCTTTCCTATGGTCCTTCTTTTCTGGGGTGGCTGAGCCGGTAGGGGCCGGAGTGGCCGCGCTTTTCCTGCTTCCCTTCCTGAACGATGCGCTTCTGGGTTGGCTCTTGTCGGCTGTGGCCGGGATCATGATCTTCATCTCACTGGACGAACTGGTGCCGGCTGCACGTGCTTTTGGAGAGGAGCACTTGGCCATCACCGGGGTTATGGCCGGGATGATAGTGATGTCCGCTAGCCTGTTGATGCTCCGCTAGACCTACCCCTCTCGGGGATAGGATCATCAATGCCATTATTCTCCCTCTATGCCTCATCAACCCATTCCGTTTGTCCAGTCCCCTTGACAACCTAGAACGCCTGTACTATAATCCTTTCACAGAAGACCCTATTGCCCGATGACGATAGGGGACGCGCCCCCTCCAAGGGACATCTCAGTAAAAACCTGCCACTCACCTTCTCACCTTTTCGCCTTGACACCCCCCGCCCCTGGTGCTACCCTTCCCTTGAGATGAGAGTCCATCGCCAGCGCTACCTGCGCATCGTCTGGTTCTTCGCCTGGATGATGATCTCCCTCCTGTGGTGGGAGTTGTTCTTGCCCCGCCTGCCGGGAGGAGGGCTGGTGCGTCGGGGTGCCCCGGCCCGCCGGCGACGGATGGCGGCCCGTTTCCGCGCCATGGCCGTGGAGATGGGCGGGGTGCTCATCAAACTGGGCCAATTCCTCAGCGCTCGCGCCGATGTCCTCCCCCCGGAGATAACGGAGGAACTGAGTGGCCTCCAGGACGAGGTGCCGCCGGACCCCTTCCCCCCCATCCGCCGCCTCATCGAGGGGGAATTGGGCTCCCCCCTGGAGCAACTGTTCCTGAGGTTCGAGGAAGAGACCCGCTTGGGGGCCTCCCTGGGGCAGGTCCACTACGCTTGGCTGCCCACCGGCGAACCGGTCATCGTCAAGGCGCAAAGGCCCCAGATCGAGGAACTGGTGGCCACCGACCTGGCCGCCCTCCGCTGGGCGGTGGGCTGGCTGAAACTCTACGGCCCCATCTCCCGCCGGGTGAACTTGGACGCCCTCCTGGCTGAGTTCAGCCGCACCTTGTATGAGGAACTGGACTACGTGGCCGAGGGCCACAACGCCGAGCGCTTCGCCGAGAATTTCAAGGACAACCCTCGAGCGCGCATCCCCCTGCCCTATTGGTCCCATACCACCAAGCGGGTATTGACCCTGGAGAGGGTGGGGGGGATAAAGATAACCGATTACCAAGCCATAACCGAGGCCGGGATCGACCGAGGGGCGGTGGCCCAATACCTTTTCGAGACCTATCTCCAACAGGTCTTCATAGACGGCTTCTTCCACGCCGACCCCCACCCCGGCAACCTCTTCGTCTACCCCTTGGGCTATAAGGGGGGCTCTCGGGATTTTCAACTGGTCTTCGTGGATTTCGGGATGGTGGGCCATATTACCCCGGAGGTGAAGAAGCACCTTCGCGATTCGGTGATCGGCCTGGCCACGCGTGATGCCCCGCGCATCATAGGGAGTTGGGATAAACTGGGCTTCTTCCTGCCGGGGACAGACCTCCGCCCCATCGAGGCCGCGGCGGAGAAGATACTGAACCGCTTCTATGGGCTGACCATGGGAGAGTTGACCCAACTCGACCACCGCCAGTTCGCCGACCTCCTCCTGGAGTTTCGTGGCCTCGTCTTCGAGATGCCCTTCCAGTTGCCCCAGGATTTCATCTTCCTGGGAAGGATGTTGGGCATCCTCTCTGGGTTAGCCACCGGCCTCGACCCCCAATTCAACGTCTTCGAGGGAGCGGAGCCCTTCGCCAGGGAACTCCTGGCCGAAGAGAAGGGGGAGTGGAGCGAGGAGATCCTCTCCGAACTCCGGAATATGGCTGCCCTCCTCTGGCGATTGCCCCGCACGGCGGAAGAGGCCTTCCTCACCATCAGCCAAGGCGAACTGGAGGTGCAGATATCCCGCTCGCCGGAACTGGAGAGGCTGGTGAGCCGCTTGGAAAGGGCTATAGACCGCGTCTTGCGGGGCATCGTCTTGATGGCCCTGCTCCTGGCCGGCGCCGTCCTTTGGGCCGCCGGGGAGAGGGTAATAGGGGCGGCCTTCCTGGCCATCGCCTTACTCATAGGCTTCAGCCTCCTCCTTCCCTCTAGAGGATAGCCCTGGCCTCTCCAGATTTGCCCGTCCTTCCTCCCCATGATAAGATGGCCTATGCAGATGGAGAAGCGATATTATCCCTTCAGCCGTCACCTGAGGGAAACCTTCGGTTGTCGGGTACATAGGATAACCTTGGATGGGGGGTTCACCTGCCCCACCAGGGACGGGACCCTGAGCCTGGGAGGTTGCATCTACTGCGGGGAGCGGGGCTCGGGGAGCGGGGCCCATAGGTCAGGATTCTCTATCGCCGAGCAGATGATAAGGGGCATAGAGATGGGCCAGCGGCGCTTCAAGGCCCAAAAGTTCATGGCCTATTTCCAGGCCTTCACCAACACCTATGCCCCGGTAGAAAGGCTGCGAGCCCTTTATGATGAGGCCCTGCGATACGAGGAGGTGGTGGGGCTGGCCATCGGGACCCGCCCCGATTGCGTCCCCGAGCCGGTGCTAGATCTCTTGGAGGAATATTCCCATCGCACCTACCTCTGGGTGGAATATGGGCTGCAGTCGGCTCACGACCGCACCCTGCGCCTTATCAAGAGGGGCCACACCGTAGCCCAATTCGTCGAGGCGGTAAAGAAGACGAAGGCCCGCGGCATCCCCATCTGTGCCCACGTCATCTTGGGGCTGCCGGGCGAGACCAGAGAGGAGATGATGGCCACCGCTGACTTGGTGGCCTCCCTGGACCTGGAGGGGATCAAGATCCACTCCCTATGTGTGCTTCGAGGCACCGAGTTGGCAGAGATGTACCAGCGAGGGGAGTTCCAACTCCCCACCTTGGAGGAATATCTCTCCCTGGTTTGTGATTTCTTAGAGCGCCTCCCCCCCAGGATGGTGATTCAGCGGCTCGTCGGGGAAGCGCCAGCCGACCTATTGGTGGCTCCCTCTTGGTCCCTTGAAAAGAGGGCCGTTTTGCAGAAAATAGAGGGAGAACTGGAGCGCCGAGGCACATACCAAGGCCAAAAATACGAAGATTAGGGCCCAACCTACTAGTGAGGGAGAAGAGCATGGCCAATCCAGAGGATGATTTGCGGCGAGAGAAGGAAGCCGATTATCGCTATCTCCAGGTGGCGGGGACCCACCGGGAGATGGGAAAACAACTGGCCCAGGCCATAGGTCCCCTCCCCTTCTCCGGAGGGAAGAAGGGGGGCCTTCCCACCCCTTCACAGATCTCCTTCGCTCGCCGTTGCGCGGATGTGATCTGTAACTTCCATCCTCACCTCCTGGAGGAATATGAGGGGTGGGCCGAGGCCCTGCATTTGGAGGTGGATTCCCTTTTGGCCGTCCTAGATGGGGGCCAGGAAGATTCGGGGCGGTGTTCCTCCTTCGCCATCAGGAAAGACGGACGGATGGTAGTGGGGCGCAACTACGATTTCTTCTACTGGGCCAGAGCCAGATACCTCATCGCCGCTAGGCCGGAAGCCCACTACGCTACTTTGGGGATGAATGACGGTTTCCTGGCCGGGCGGCTGGATGGGGTGAACGAGCGAGGGCTTTTCGTGGCCCTCCACGGAGTCCAGGCTCAAAGGCCGCAAAGGGTTGAGCCGGGCGTTACCTTCCTCCTAGTCCCTCGCCTCCTCTTGGAGACCTGCGCCAGCGCCGAGGAGGCGGCCATGGTGGTCCAGGAGATGCCTCATCTCTTCAGCGCCAATTACCTCATGGCTGACCCCTTCGACGCCTTCGTGGCCGAGGCCTATCCTGGCCTGGTGCGGTTAAGGGAGGCCGAAGATCACTTCCTGGCCGTCACTAACCATTTCTTGCACCCCGATCTCAGCACGCTTGTCGAATCGGCCATAGAGGAAAACTCTAAACGAAGGCTGAAGAAGATGGAGGAGGCCCTGCGGGATTCGGACCTTGAGCCTTGGGAGTTGGCCCAAGGGCTCCTCGCCGACCACCAAGCGCCCATGTGTGGCCATGTGGATGGGTTGGCTACCTTCTGGTCGGTCATCGCCAACTTGACCGAGCGTCGAGTGGCCTATAACCTGGGCGCGCCTTGTCGCAATCCTTACCAGGAATACCCCTGGCCAGAGTGCAGGGAAGAGGTGGCTTTCCTGGGATGATTCGCGCCCCTGGTGAATCAGCCGAATTGAGCGTCCCATAGGGAGGTCGACATGGGTAGCATCTACACTCAAGCCATCCATGCCGGGGAGGAGGTGGACCCCGTCACCGGCGCTTTCCCGGCCCCCATCTATCAATCCACAGCCTACCGTTTCTCCAGCGCGGAAGAGGGGGCCCAACTAATCTCCGGGGAGAAGGAGGGCTATGTCTACACCCGTTGGGGGAACCCCACCGTGGCCGCCCTGGAGAGAAAAATGGCGGCCTTGGAAGGGGGAGAGGCGGCCATAGCCACCGCTTCCGGCATGGCCGCCATCGCCTCTACCCTCCTGACCATAGCCCGGCCGGGGGACCATATAGTCTCCGCCGACTCCCTATACGGGGGCACTTACGGCCTCTTCTCCCACCATCTTCCCGCTTGGGGGATCGAATTCACCTTCATCGATGCTGCCCAGCCAGCCAATATCGCCGAGGCCATACGGGAGAACACGGTAGCCATCTATCTGGAGACGCCGGGGAACCCAAACTTGCGCCTCAACGACATCATCCACGCGGCGGAGATCGCCCACCAGCACGGCGCCCTGACCATCGTGGATAACACCTTCGCCACCCCTTACTGCCAGCGGCCCTTGGCCTTAGGAGCGGATATAGTCATCCACAGCGCCACTAAATATCTGGGGGGACACGGCGATACTACCGCCGGCTTAGTGGTAGGTCCGGCCGAGTTCGTTGAGGGGGCCCGCTTGACCACCTTGCGCTACTTTGGCCCCATCCTGAACCCCTTTGAGGCCTGGCTGGTAAGGCGAGGGATGCAAACCCTGGCCCTGCGCATGGAGCGCCACTGCGCCAACGCCTTGGAGGTAGCCCGCTTCCTGGAGGAGCAGTCCCAGGTGGAGCGGCTCTTCTACCCTGGCCTGCCTAGCCACCCCCACCACCAATTAGCGAAGAGGCAGATGGAAGCCTTCGGAGGGATGGTGGCCTTCGAGGTGAAGGGAGGGTTAGAGGCGGGGAGACGATTGATGGACAGAGTAAGGCTTTGCACCTTAGCCGCCAACCTAGGCGACGTGCGCACCCTCATCACCCACCCTGCCTCCATGAGCCATGCCCAGTTGACCCCCCAGGAGAGGGAGGCCCAGGGCATAAGCGAGGGGTTGATCCGTCTCTCCGTGGGCCTTGAAGAGGTCCAGGATATAATCGATGACCTGAAGCAAGCCTTGGTGGCCACATAGGGGAGAGGGCCATGAAGAAAGCCTATCTCGATCACGCCTCCACCAGCCCCACCGACCCCCGGGTGGTGGAGGCCATGCTGCCCTATTTAGGACAAATCTTCGGCAACCCCCAGAGCCTGCATGAGTGGGGCCAGGAGGCCAAGGCGGCCCTGGAGGAGGCCCGGGGCAAGGTGGCCAGCCTCATGGGGGCTGTTCCGGAAGAGATATATTTCACCTCCTCGGGCACCGAGGCCAACAATTTCGCCCTCAAAGGGATGGCTTGGGCGCAAGAGAGGAGGGGCAAACATGTGGTGACCTCCCGTATCGAGCACCACTCCGTCCTCCACTCCCTGAGAGCCTTAGAGCGAGAGGGCTTCACTTTCACCCAGGTCCCGGTGGACGGTCAGGGGCTGATAGACCCGGCGGCGGTGGAGGAGGCCATCACCGGTGAGACCATCCTCATCTCCATCATGCACGCCAACGGCGAGGTGGGGACCATAGAGCCCATCGCCGAGATAGCAAAGATAGCGAAAGAGCGCGGCATCCCCTTCCATACCGACGGCGTGGCCACAGTGGGCACCATACCGGTCGATGTGGAGGCCTTAGGAGTAGATCTTATGAGCCTGGCCGGCCATCAATTCTACGGCCCCAAGGGAGTGGGGGCCTTATATATACGGCGGGGGACCCGCATCTTGCCCTTCATAGATGGAGGTATCCAGGAAGGAGGACGAAGGGCCGGGACGGAGAACGTGGCCGGGATAGTAGGGCTGGGAGTGGCGGCAGAACTGGCCCAAGGGGAGATGAGCCCACGGATAGCCCACCTTACCTTGTTGCGAGATAGGCTCAGGGAAGGGCTATCCAAGAGGATAGACCACCTTTGCCTCACCGGCCACCCCCAAAGTCGGCTCCCTGGCCATGTGAGCATGGTGATAGAATATGTGGAGGGCGAGGCATTACTCCTGTCCCTGAATCTGAAGGGGGTGGCCGCCTCCAGCGGCTCAGCCTGCACCTCCCAAGCCCTCAAGGCTTCCCACGTCCTGGAGGCTTTGGGGATAGACCCCGTCCTGGCCCAGGGCTCCCTCCTCCTCACCCTGGGAAAGGATACTACCTCCCAGGAGGTGGATTATCTTCTGGAGGTGCTCCCGCCCATAGTGGAGAGGCTGCGGGAACTCTCCCCTCTGTATAAGAGAGGCGAGCCATGAAAGCGGATGCCACCTTGGACACCTTTGGCCTCCTCTGCCCCATGCCCATCATAAAGACCGCTCAGAAGATGAAGGAGTTAAAAGTGGGCGAGGTGTTGGAAGTCTTGGCCACCGACCCGGGGATAAAGGAAGATATGCCGGCCTGGTGCCGAGCCACGGGCAACGAATATCTGGGGTTGGAGGAGGAAGGG
>CAYUAM010000067.1:0-8413 GCA_964442805.1 uncultured Anaerolineales bacterium
AAGATGCTGTCGTCTCGGTCTATTTTGTCCACAAGCCTGTTGTAAACCTCCGTGACTGTTTCGTTGGTTTGAATAAGCCAAGTAGATTCAAGGTAATGCCACCAACCTGGCGATTTCTTGAGTTCTTCAATAAGCCCAGAATAATCACGGTCTGGTTTTCTCAGGTCGTAGCTCACCACAAATACCATCTTATCTACCCTCCCTAGATTGCGGACTCTCCTGCAACTGGTGGAAAGATATTTGTTCAATATTCGTACCGTAAGGAATCTTCCCTGAGTTTATTAGATGAGCGTATTTATCGTACATTAGGTTTCTGGGCTTGAACAACACACAAAAGCCAACGAACGCTGACACAAGGATAAAGACTCCGATACCTATTCGAATGACATACAGCTTCTCCTCAGGCCCAAGGTCAGCCCCCAAGAGTGCTGCCGTCAAGAAGGCTTCCACAATTAGTAGTGCCAGAACATAGAATCCCAAAGGTTTGTCAACAGCTTGAACGAGTTCTGCCCACACAGACCTGGAATCTCTCATCGAAAAACTCGAATCTCCAACAACAAGTGATATGCAAACTTGGTCTAGTTAGTCTGAGGTTAGTCGATTGGACACAAAATCATGAATAGCGAGAACCATTTCCCAGTATAGCACAATAGAGGAGGGTATGCAAATGAACCAACCTTAAAATCTTGGCCACTACACTCTATGTGTACTCCAATTCTCAATTCCATTTCTCAGAACCATAATGAGTTACAGCCCCCAAGAATTAGACTATACCCCTCAATTTTTTAGAAGATAGGGGGGATTCTCAGGCATTTCTCGTATGCCATCCCTCAAAATCAGCCAGAGGATAGCTAGGGGTATTCCGTCCCATACCGTCAAATTATCGCCAGTAGAAGACCCGCGTCTCGCTGGTGGGACTTATGTTCTCCGCCGCAGTTGTTCCATCCGGCTTGATTATCTCCCCCACCACCGTTATGTCCCACTCGAAAGCGCGCTCCGTAAAACTAGCGATGTTGTGGTACTCCGGCGGGACGCGCCAGATTGTCTTTTCACGCACCCGCTCGCCGCGATAGAGGATTTGCCCCTCTCGGCCCACAAACCGCACACTGATGGCGTACCATTCATTTTCGGCTAAGGTTCCCACCGGTTCCCATTTCAGCCTGATCTCGATCCACATCCCTCGGAATGCGGCCTCATCAACAGGGTCGGTGAGGCGTGGAGCCTCATACTTGAAGGCCGAGGGTTCCGTCGGCGCTAGGGTAGGTGTACTGGTGGGTGGCACAAGCGTCGGTGTGGCTGTGGGGAGAGCGGATTCTGTAGTTGTGGCCGTGGCAGTGGGGGTAGGTGGGAGAGGGGTTCGCGTCTCGGTCGGTGCAGGAGTTGCTGGTTCCGGAGTGACCGTGGCGGTGGGGGTAGATGAGAAAGGGGTTCGCGTCTCGGTCAGTGTAGGAGTGGCTGGTTCCGGGGTGGCCGTAGGAGTAAGAAGAATCTCCGTCGGAGTGGGGGAAGCGGGGGAAGCGGGAGAAACGAGGGTCGGGAGGCTGAGGGACGGGAGGTTCAAAGGAAGGAAAAAGAGAACCAAGGCTGCCATCGCCAGCACCGCCCCGCTTACACCTAGTATGAGCCACCAAGAGACCCTTCTCCCCAATTCATAGCCACAATAGGGGCAGAGGCTGAGCCCCGCTCTGATCTTCTCTTTACAGTAAGGGCAGCGGATCACCCCGCGCTTGAGCCGGACGCCACACTGAGGACAGACCTCCGCCTCCAGGGGAACGTCAGCCCCACACCACCGGCAGATCATCTCAAGAACCCTTGGCCAAAAGCATATAGTTGCCTCCTCCCCCACCACTCCCTGAGCCTTTGCAACCAAGAGGGGTACTCAGGGTTCATATAGGTCACCCGCCAAAACACAAGACCGACCCTCCTCCCTCCGGGCTGGGAATGAGTCGGCCTTCGTCATCATCACCTCCCACAGCGCGATATTGCGACGGCTCTGCGATGTGGGCCCTTGTCCAGCGTCCCTGTGCTAGTCTACCATGCTCACTGGGAGAAGTCAATAGCGAGACAACCCCTAAACTCCCTTTCTCTTCCGAAACCTAACAAATAAACGTCAAACTGCCAAGTGTGAGGAGTAGGATGCCTGATTCTCATGGCATAGGACTAATGGGTGATTGTCAGGAAGAATACCGAGTCTATATAATTACTTCTGAAGAGCGTGTAAAAGGGAGCACTTCCTATGAATGGGGGCACCTTATCCACCCTTTGGTCCCTTCTGGGCGTAGTGGCGGTGGTGATCCTTTTCTTCCTGCGAGGCGTAGTGGTAGCCGGCAAGGCCAAGCGCCGCCATTGGGCTCGCCAGGTGGAGGCCCTGAACGGCAGGGCCAATGGAGCCCAGATGAAGCGGGCCCAGCGAGCGGAACGAGCCACCGATTTCTTGGAGATACTGGCACGCCGTATCTACTACTCTATCGCCCTCCTGTCGGCTTTGGGCTTGGTCGCCTCCCAATTCCTGCCCCTCACCTCCACCCAAAGCCTCTACCTCAAACTGACCCTCACCCTACTCACCCTGGGGGCCACCCTCATCCTCCTCTGGTATTGGCAAGGTTGGGACGATGACCGAGAGAGGGTATTGCGCAAAAAACTGCGCCAGGCCCAGGAGAAGGAACTGGAACGAAAGGGTCAGGTAGTCCGAGACCCCCTCACCGAACTCTATACTCGAGATTTCTTCGCCCAGCAACTACGCCAAGAGGCGGGCCACCTCTTTCGCCGCCCCCTCCCTATCTCCTGCCTCATCTTGGAGGTGGAAGGCTTAGAGGCCCTCTCCTCCCGAGGGGGAGAGGAACCCACCCAGGACGCATTGAAGCGGATAGGCCAGGCCATCTTCCAGAACGTGCGCGCCTACGATTTCGTTTGCCGCTACGACTCCCGAAAATTCGCCGTGGCCCTCCTCCGCTGTAGCAGGGAAAACGCAGGAGGGGTAGGAAGAAGAGTGGCCGACAACTTAAACCACCTCTTCCTCGGGGAGATGAACCGAGAGTATGCCGCTCGGGTGAGACTGCTCTGGGGGACGGCCACACTGCCCCAAGGGGCCCAGACGCCGGAAGAGTTGATGGCTGGAGCGGAGAGGGATTTGAACCGAGGGAAGGAACGAACTCTACCAAGGGCGCTTGTCACCCCCCGTCATCTTGTCCGGCGCATTTGACAGAATGAACGGGGTGTCGTAAAGTATTATCGAGGTGACCTTATGGCCACGACTAAAGGCAGAGAAGGGATCAGTTGGGTCCCTGCTGCCCTAGAGGAGTTATTGGGCGGGCTCATAGAGGTGGCCATCCGGGCCACGGAGGCCAGTGAGGGCTCCATTGTGCTCCTCGACCACGAACGGGAACTCCTCACCATGGGCTTAGCCGGCGGCCCCAAGAAGAGCCTAGTCCGCATGGCCCGCAGACATGTGGAGCGCTCCATCTCCGCCTGGGTGGCCGATCACAAGGAGCCTCTCCTCATAATCGGCCCTGTCCGGGACCCGCGTTTCTTCGGCGTAGAGAGGGAGATCAAGGACGCCATCTGTGTCCCCCTCCTGCTGGATGATAAGGTCATGGGCGTGCTCTCGGTGAGCAACAGCCGCGGCCGCGAGCAGTTCAATCAAAGGGACTTAGAGACACTGTTGGCCTTGGCGGGGCCCGGCGCCAAGGTTATCGCCTCTGGTCTGGCCCACGTTAGCGCCGAGGAGGAGAGTTACCTCTGGGAGAGGAGACACTTAGCCCAGGAAATACACGACGGGGTGATCCAAGAGTTGACCGCCCTATTTCTACAACTAGAGGTCTACGAGAAACTCCAGGACAGGGATGCCAGTCGGGCCCAAGAGCAACTGGGAAAGATCAAACAACAGGTGAAGAGCAGCCTTCAGGAATTGCGCCGCCTGGTCTTCAACCTCAGGATATCAGATGTGGAGGAGGCCAGCCTCACCCAGATGCTAGAACACTCGGTTGCCGATTTCCAACGCTCTTCGGGGATAAAGGCCACCTTCAAGGTGAAGGGAGAAGAAAGGGAACTCTCCTCTCAGGCCAAGAGCAACCTATTGTCCATCGTTCAAGAAGCGCTGACCAACATCGGCCGACACTCTGGCGCCAAGAACGCTTCCGTCTCCTCGGAGTATGGCCCTGGAGAGATAAGGCTGACCATAACCGACGATGGACGGGGCTTCGATTGGGAGGGAGCCATACAGTGGGCTTGGAAGGAGAAAAAGTTCGGGCTGATGGGCATGCAAGAGAGGGCCCACCTCCTGGGAGGCACCTTGGAGATCGATAGCGCCCCAAAAAAGGGCACGGCCATAAAGGTCACCCTACCCTTGGCCCAGGCAGCGGGAGTCGCTAATCTAAGATGAGCACCGAGCGGATCCGAGTCTTGATCGCCGACGACCACGCCATCGTGCGCGAGGGACTGCGTACCATGCTGGGCTTCCAAGAGGAGATAGAGGTGGTGGGGGAAGCGGCTGACGGCTTGGAGGCCATTGATCTGGCCCAGAGGCTGCTTCCCGACGTGGTGCTGATGGACATCCGCATGTCCAAATTGAATGGGGTGGAGGCTACCCGCCGCATAAAGGCCCACACCCCCCAGATAGGGGTCATCGTGCTCACCAACTACGATGATGACCAATACATCTTTCAGGGCATCGAGGCTGGAGCCAGCGGTTATCTCCTCAAGGATATCGGCGCCGATGACCTGAGCGAGGCCATCCACCGGGTGGCGAGGGGAGAATCGTTGATAACCCCCTCCGTCCTGCGCAAGGTCCTCGATGAGTTCGCCCATCGAGCGGAGGAGAGGGTGGAATCCCATCATGGCCTGACCCCCCGAGAATTAGAGGTCCTAGGAGCCCTGGCTAGAGGACTAAGGAACGAGGAGATCGCCAAAGAACTGGTGATAACCGAGAAGACGGTAAAGAGCCACCTCTCCAGCATCTTCAGCAAACTGGGCGTGGAAGATAGAAGCCAAGCCATCCTATACGCCATAAAGAAGGGCTTGGTGGAAATCGGGCCAGACTGAGGTCTTACGACTTTTGACCTAAAAAGCAAGGGGAATATGCGACCGAAGGCCGATCAAAAGATCGGCCTTTTCTTTATCCAAAAACCCGACCTTTCGCCGATGAAAAAAGAGGGCTTAGGGGATATATTCATTATTGAGATGGAAAAATTACGAGTCCTTATAGCCGATGATAACCCTCCCATCCGGGAACAGATACGAACCCTCCTGGAACTAGAAGAAGATATCGAGGTGGTAGGAGAGGCCGCCAACGGCCAAGAGGCCGTAGATAAAACCTCCCTCTTCCAACCTGACCTCGTGCTCATGGATAAGGTCATGCCCTCCCTGGACGGCCTAGAGGCCACTCGCTTGATCAAAGGGAAAAACCCCAAGGTGAGGGTCATCTTCCTGGCCGCCGAGGATGCCTGGCGCCAGGAGGCCTTACAAGCAGGGGCTCAGGCCTATTTCCTGAAAGATCGCGGCTTCGACGCAGTGGTCGAGACCATAAGGAAGGCCATAAGATCCCATCCTGCAGAGCGGATGGAAAGAGACCTCCGCCCCGGTGGTTGGCTGATAGACGGCTTCAGGCGACTATGGGCCCACAGTCCGGCGTTAACTGCAGGCCTCCTCATCCTCTTCCTAATAGCCTTGAGCGATGTAGCCCTTCTACTCCTCCCCCTTTCGGGGTTGGAACTACTGGTCAGATTGCTCATTCACCACTCGCTGGCGGCCATCAGCCTCCTCTTCGGGGTCTTCTTCTTCGCTTACGCCCTAAAATATTATGCCAACATCGCCCTCATCCTGCTCTTTAACGGCGAAAACGGTCTGGTCAACGGTAACGGCCATGGCCAGAGCAAAGGCTTGCGCAACGGGTTAGGTAACGGTTTGCGCAAGGTTTTTGGCAATGGCGTTGACACTGCTCTCACAAACGGACACCAACTAAAGCCGGGGGCGCAACCCTTTGTCTCCATCCACCTCCCCCTCTATAACGAGATGGAGGTGGTAGATAGGCTTCTCACCGCCTGTACCTCCCTCGATTATGAAAACTACGAGGTCATCGTGGCCGATGATTCCACCGATGAGACCACTAAGATCCTGGAACAACGATGGTCTAAGCACCCCAGGGTGAAGATAAGCCACCGCCAGGACCGAAAGGGCTTCAAAGGCGGCGCCCTTCAGGTGGCCCTCCAGCGCACGGACCCTCGGGCCGAGTTCATTATTGTCTTCGACGCTGATTTCCTTCCACCCCCCGATATCATCCCCCAGTTCCTGGCCTATTTCTACAATGGGAATGGCGATGGCCAAGGTCTTGCTGACGACCGGGTGGCGGTGGTGCAGGGCTATCAGTGGCACATGCTGAACGCCAACGAGAATTGGATCACCCGGGGCGTCCGCGTGGAGTTCAGCGGAAGTTACGTCATCGAGCGGCCAGGGCAGCAACTCTTCGGCTCCATGAAGATGATCGCTGGCTCCGTCTTCATGATCCGCGCCGATGTCCTACGCAAGCATGGCTGGAGCACCAGCATCACCGAGGACTGGGAACTCACCCTGAGGCTCTATCTGGATGGCTACAAGGTCCTATATACCCCCTTCATCCAGGCTCCCGCCGAGTGTGTCTCTCGCTTCCAACAACTAGTGAGGCAGCGGATGCGCTGGGCGCGAGGCCATACCTTCAATGTGAAGAGATACTTCTGGAGGGTGCTCACTTCGCCCCATATCTCCTGGCGGGAGAAGGCCGAGTTCCTCTACTACGCCCCTTACTACCTCCAATCGGTCTTCTTCATCATCGGTACTGGGTGTTGGTTCATATCTGAACTGCTCCTCCGCCAACGAATCCCCTATTGGACGGCCTTGCTGGGTTGGTCTCTGGTCTTCACCAACACCTTCGCCTTAGTGATGACGAACCTCTCCGGGCTATTCATGGAGCGGGGCGTGCGCCACAACTGGAGTGGCATCTTCTCCTTTTGGGTCTTGGGCAACCTCTTAGTCCCCTTCCAGGCCTATGCGGCTCTAAAAGGGCTACTGGAGAGGGATGAGGGGGGGTGGCACCGTACCCCTAAATCGGGGCGCATCACCGAGATCCTGGGAAGGCTTCGCTTCGGGAAAAGCCTCAAGAGACTACTGCCCAACCGTAAGAAGGGTCGTGTCCTCGAAAGGGCACCAGCATTCGCAAGGCAAATTGAGTCTTCGGAGCAGTTGAAGGAGGCCTGGGCTCACAAGGCCATCTTATCGCCGCTTGATCAATCGAGAGCAAGTCGGCGAAAGGAAAATGGGGGCTCCGCTGTCAAACCGAGTCGTAGGTTGCGTGTCCCTAGGCGCCTGCGCCTCCGTCCCGCCTTCACGGTGATCATCGTTCTAGTGGCCGCCATCGCCGCTCTGACGATCATGTCCACCGAGGTAGAGGCGGCCTCTGACAACTTCAGCACCTTTTGGTTCTACGATGATACCATTCCTTTGACCTATATGATGTATCAAAGCCAGCCCAACGGGAGTTCCACTAGTTCCGGCTCCGATATTACCTTCTACTCCGATACCTTCCAAGCCGAGCAGTCGTTGGAGAGCGGCACAGCAACGGTCTACCTCTACGCTACAAACCGTGACCGGGGGAGGAACCGCACCATCGGACTCACCCTCCGGGCAGGCAGCACCGTGATAGGTAACGGCTCAATCACCGTTCCCAGACGGACCTACTCCCCTCAGTTGTTCCCCACATCTTTCTCCACCTCCACTTACGATTTTGCCGAGGGGGAACGCTTATCTCTAGAAGTTGATCTGCCGTTTTCCAGCCCTGTCGACGTCTACTGGGACGGCACCTACAACGACTCGCGCTTGGTCACCGCCACTATCGTGCCCGAAGGCCTCTTAGGGCTACTGCTCCTAGCGCCCTTCATCCCCCTCTTCATTATGCTCACCAAGAGATCAAGGGGAATCAGAAGTCGAGAGAAAAGGAAAGCCGAGTGTTAAGGGAATCGACCATTGATGAGGCGCAAGCAACGAGAGAGCCCGGCAGGCTCACCTATCAATTGCTACTCCTTATCGCCTCGGTGATATTCCTCCTCCTGCCCCTGGTCACCACCTTCAACGATCTTCTCACCAGCATGGTCATGAGGCTGGGGTGGGACGAATTCCTTAGGGGTTGGGTGGTGCCTATGGAGACCAGGATGATCGCTGTCATCTTGAGGCTCTTCGGCATCCGCGCTGCTGCTAGCCAAACTTCCCTCTACCTGACCAAGGGGGCCATGACCCTCCCTATCTACATCAGTTGGAACTGCGTGGGCTGGCAGAGTTTCATCCTCTTCGCCGTCACCCTCATTACTGGACTTCAAGGCCCCTATACCCGCCGCAGCAAGGTGGAGACGGTGATTCTGGGAATCCTGGGCACTTTCCTGGTGAACCT
>CAYUAM010000068.1:0-8389 GCA_964442805.1 uncultured Anaerolineales bacterium
TTTTCTCCATGCACTTTCGGAAGGCCTCCTCGGAGCCCGCCAGATAGGCCACATAGCCGCAACAATTCTCCCCCTCGCCCAGAACGGCGTAGTTCACCCCCATCTCATCCAAGACCTTCATGGTGCTAGGGATGATGTGGAGGTCTTGATAGGAACCCATGCAACCCAAGAAGAGGAGGAGATCGGCCTCCTCCGGGGCCTTAACCCTCTTCTGGTAGCCGCTGGGATAGACTTCCGTCCTCCTCCCCGCGGGCTCGCGGAAGGGGTTCCCTTCCTCAGCCATGCTTTCCAACATGGGGACGAAGACCTGGGGAAGGTAGCCCTCCTCCACCAGCCGGGCCCGAGCGCCCTCCACGATGTCTGCTACCATGACCTCCGCGGGACAGGTAGCCATGCAATTTAGGCACATGGTGCATTGATAGAAACTGGCCGCCAACTCCGGGGAGGGATGGAGGGCCCCGGTCATCAGGTTGTAGGCCAAGATCACGTGACCCCTGGCGTTGCGCGACTCCAGGGCCGTCTCCGCGAAGATGGGGCAACCTAAACGGCAGAAACCGCATTGGATGCAGGCCAATACCTCTCGGTCCACTAGATCGCCGTAACCTCTCACCTGGTCGGGCCGCTCGCTGATATCCTGGAAGGCGAAATAGTCGTAGATATCTTTGACCTTATCGTCCAGCCCCATCTTGCCCGGGTTCAGGATGCCCTGGGGGTCAAGGGCCTTCTTGATCTCCCTCATCACCTCCTGCCCCACCCCCAACTCCCGGCCGATGAAGGGCGACTTGGCCATGCCGGTGCCATGCTCCGCGGTGAGGGTGCCCTTGAGCCTCAAGGTGAGGTCGATGAAATCGTGGGCGATCTTCTTGGCCTTCTCCCAGTGCTCCTTATTCCTCACGTCTAGGAGGAGCACGGCGTGGATGTTGCCATCGCCCACGTGGCCGAAACTGGCGATGGGGAAATCGTGCTTCTCCCCGATCCTCTGGATCTCCTTGATGGTCTCGGGGATCTTGCTGATGGGCACCCCGAAGTCCTCCACCAAGGGGATGAGCCGCTCCCCCCTCTTGACCTTGGAAAAGGCGGCCGACAACCCCTGGCGGGCCTGCCAGATGGCCAGCCTCTCGTTGGGGTCGTCCGACCATCTGATGGCCAGCACCTGGTGCTTGGCGCAGATCTCGTCGATCCGCTTCATCTGGTCCTGCACCGCGGCCTTGTGGCCATCCACCTGGACGAAGAGCATGCAACCCACCTCTTCGGGGATCTCCAAACCCATCACCTGGACGCTCACATCCAGGGAGACCCGATCCAATATCTCACAGGCCGATAACGGTATGCCCTTGCTCAAGATCTCCGTCACCGCCCGGCCGGCATCCTCTAGATTTCGCCACCTCATCTGGGCGAAGGCCACATATTCCGGGGTGGGGATGATCTTCACCGTGACCTCGGTCACCACTCCCAAGGTGCCCTCGGAGCCGACGAAGAGGTGGGTCAGGTCGAAGCCGGAAGAACTCTTAGGGGTTATGGCCCCGGTCCTCATCACCCGCCCATCGACCAGCACCACCTCCAAGCCCAAGATCCAATCCTTGGTAGTGCCATATTTGAGGGCCCGGTCACCGCTGGCGTTAGTGGAGACCATGCCCCCGATAGTGGCGATAGCGGCGCTGCCGGGGTCGGGAGGGAAGAAATGGGTGGGGGCCAAGGCAGCGTTCAAATGGTTGCAGATCACCCCTGGCTCGACCACGGCATAGCCATCCCCACGGTTTATCTCCTTTATTTTGTTCATCCGGGAGAGGTCCAGGACTACGCCCCCCTCCGGGGCCAATACCGCCCCGGTCACGCTGGTGCCCGAGCCCCGGGGTATTAGGGGAACCCTCTTCTCATTGGCCAGGGCCAGGATCTTCGATACCTCCGCGGTGGTATGGGCAAAGACGATGGCCTCGGGGACGCCCACATGGACCGACATATCCCGAGAATAACAGAGGAGTTCGACCTCATCGCTCCTGACGTTCTCCTTCCCCACTATAGATTCCAGGCCATCGAGGTAATTCATATCATTCCCATCTCGCACTATTATGCCTCGAAAAGAGCCCTTTAGGGGGCGAGCCCTACTTCCCCCAACCTATGATGAATATGAGGCTATTTAGTGTACCTTTCTCTCAATATGCGGTGCAATATCTTCCCTGTGGCCGTGCGGGGCATCTCTTCCGGGGCGACGAGTTCCACCCTCTTGGGCCTCTTGTAGCCGGCCAACTTTCCCCGACAGAACTCGACTATCTCCTCTTCCGTGGGCGGGTCCTCGGGGTCCTTGGGCATCACTACCGCCGTCACCGCCTCACCCCATTTCTCGTCGGGGGTGCCGATGATGGCCACGTCCAAGACCTTGGGGTGTTGGGCCACCACCGCCTCCACCTCGGAGGGGTAGACCTTCTCCCCCCCGGTGATGATCATGTTGTCCTTACGGTCCACGATATAGTAATAGCCCTCTTCGTCTTTGCGGGCCATGTCGCCGGCGGTGAAATATTCTCCCCGGAAGGAACTGGCCGTCTTCTCCGGCAACTTCCAGTATTCATCGAACATCATGGGGCCCCGAGAATATAGTTCGCCCACCTCCCCCACCGGGACCTCGTTCCCCTCCTCATTCAAGAGTTTAAGGGTGTCGGTGCCCGCGCACTCTTTCCCGATGGAGCCCAGCCTGGTATACTGCTCATGGGGCTTAAGGAGGGTGACCAATCCTGCCTCAGTGGAGCCATAGGCCTCGAACAGTTCGGCGTTGGGGAACATCTCCATGATCCCCAATTTGGTCTCCCTACGGGCTGGAGCAGAGGAGATGAGGAGTTTACGCACGGAACTGGTGTCATACTTGGCTTTGACCTCCACGGGAAGGTTCAGCATCAGGATGTAGTGGGTGGGCACCAGGGAGGTATAGGTGATCTTCTCCCGGTCTATGATCTGAAGGATCTCCTCTGGGTCATAAGCGTGGGCCCGATGAACATAGACCCCCCCGCCGATGTAGGTGAAGACGAAGGAATAGAAGGTGGAGTTCACGTGGCAGAGGGGCATGACGATCAGCCCAATGTCGTTCTCGTTGAAGCCGAAATCGACGGCGTTGATGAGGTAGAAGGAGATATAAGACTCGTGGGACCTGATGACTCCCTTGGGACGGCCGGTGATGCCAGAGGTATAGAGGTGGATCCAGGTCTCCTTGGGGTCGACCCTGACTCCCGGCTCCTGGGGCGAGGCGGCAGCGATGATCTCCTCATAGTTGAGATAGCCTGCGGGGGTCTTACCCTTCTCGCCCACGAAGATGAACTTATCAGCCCCCACTTGCTGGAAGTTTACCTTGACCGGTTCCACCTCAGGGAGGAACTCCGCCGTGCACATAAAGGCCTTGGCCCCAGAGTCGTTGACTACATACTCGATCTCGCGGCCCACCCATCGGAAATTGACCGCCACTATCACCACCCCAGCCTTGGCTGCCGCGGCATAGACCTCCATATATTCGATGATGTTATAGAACAAAGTGGCGATCCTATCCCCCTTCTTGAGGCCCATATCTAGCCAGGCGTTGGCCAGCCGGCAAGCCCTCTCGTTGTACTCCTTAAAGGATAGTGCCCTCACCTCGCTCTTGACCGCCATCTTCTGGGGGAATTTGGCGGCATTTACCCTCAGGATCTCCCCGACATTTAGCCACGCCATCTTGCCCTCCTTCGGGCCCCAAACTACCCCGGGCTATACTCCTTCATGTCGGCGGGAAGGTGAAGCGATTTGAAAAACGCATAAGGCCGATCACCTACCTTTAAACTTCGGCTCCCTCTTCTCCAGGAGTGCCTGGGTTGGCTCCCGCACCACAGTGAGATAGCCAGCCTGGGCACAGACCTGGGCTACCCCGGAGCCCATGAGCCCGCAGCCCACCACGCCCACCTTTTTCGCCTCTATCATCCCGCCACCCCTTTATGAGTCACACTTCGACATATGTGGGCCGATGCCCCCCTTCCAGAAGCAGGCTATGGGGGGGCGGGGCTCTCCACGAAGGGTTGGACCCCGCCCCCTCAGCGGAAGCCTTAGCCCTCCTTGGGTTTGGCCAACACCGCCTCGAACAACTCCTCGTCCATGGTGTGGCCCTGGGCCAGAAGTTGCCGATATTTGATGAAGTCGATGGTGTCCTTCCCTGTAATCTTCCGGGTGTTGAAGGCGTGGAAGCCCAGGAAGGCCTCGCCCATCATGTTGGCGGCCAGCCAATGGCGGTAGTAGAGTTTCCCTTGATCCCAGAAGAACTTCTTCTTGGCCCGGACGGAGTCGATGGACATCTGCAGGCAGTGGGGGAAGAGGTTAGTAAAGGTCCACAATATGTCGTTAACCGCCTTGTCCAAGAGTTCGAAATCGATCTGAGAGGAGTTTATGACCTCCTGCCCCTTCTGGTACTCCTCCCCCTTCTTGAACTCCCCGTAGACGATCTCCCCGTCCTCGACATATTTATCGGTGATGACGGTGGGGTTCCGGATCCATTGGCCCTCCTGCTTGAGCACCGGGACGACCTTGCTGAGATAACCCTTGCGATACATCTTGTAGGCGCTCCACAGTTCGCAGGAGATGCAGTTCCACATGGCGTCCTCGATCCCCAGGAACAAGGGCAAGAAGTCGGAGGAGCCCCCCACCGGCGCGGAGCCGTGGCGGGGCCCGGCCTGGCCATAGACGGCCAAATCGGAAGAAAAGGTGAGGTCGCAAGCCCCGCCGATCTCCTGGCCTCCGGCCACCCGCATCCCGTTGGCCCGGCAGAGGACCGGCTTCTTGCAATCCAGGATGCTATCCACCATCCCGTTGAAGAGGTCCATGTAGAGGGCGTATTCGGTGGGCTTCCCGCTATAATATTCGGCGTATTCCTTGGTGTTGCCTCCGGTGCACCAAGCCCTATCACCCACCGCGGTGAAGACCACCGCCACCACACTGCGGTCCATGGAGGCCTTGCTCATGCCGGCGATGACCCCCTTGACCATGTTGGTAGTGTAGGAGTTGTATTGGCGCGGGTTGTTCAGGATAACCCAGGCCGAATACAATCCTTCCACCGGGTTGCCCTTGGGATCGACGATGGGCCTCTTCTCATACACGACGCAGGGAGGCTCGGTGCCAAACCATTCATCTCCCCACTGATCGTGGTCTTTGAGTCCACCCTCTTTGGGCAGCCAATCTAGACTCATCCTTTCCTCCTTCTTCTTTAATTACTTGGTTCTCGTCGCTTAAACCCTCAGCGACAAAAATATCCTTTCCTAGGCCTGATCTTCGCCTACTTTAAGAACCATGGCGAGCACAAGTCTAGAAGTCCGGCGTCAGCACCGCCCTCTTCATCAACTTCCCGGCGTGGGCCTCCTCGAATACCTCTTGGATCTGGCTCATGGGTCTGGCCTCCACGAAAGGCTCTATCTGGACCTGCCCTTGGAGGACCATATCCAAGACCGTGGGATAGTATTTGGGCAAGCATCCCCAGGTGCCTATGATCTCCGCATCGAAGGCCATCAGCCGAGAGAGCATATATTCGTCCGCTCCCATCCCGAAGCCCACGATGATCAGTTTGCCGATGAAGGAGAGGAGGGCCAAGCCTATCTCCCGGCCGGCCTTGGTCCCCGTCACCTCGAAGATCTTCCAGCCATAGTTATGGGGGAGGCCGTGCTCCTTGCAGATGGCGCGGAACTCCTCCCGTATCTCCTGGGCGCCCTTATCCTGGGAGCTGATCACTCCGTCAGCCCCATACTCCAGGGCCCGCTTCAGTTTCTCGGGGTTTCGGGCTATGCCGATGACGAAGTTGGCCCCCAAAGCCTTGGCTACCTGGGCCATGTAGACGCCCAGCCCCCCGGTGACGCCCACGATGACCACGTTATCGCCCTCCTTCAGGTCGGCCCGCACGGCGGCCTGATAGGGGCTGGTCACCGCGTCGGCCACCACGGCCAGCCATTCCAAGGGCATCTTTCCCCGCCCTTCCACGGGGCAGAGGTCTTGAGCGGGGACGGGGATGTGGCTGGAGAAACCGCCGTAGAGGCCGAGACTATTGCCGGGCATCTTTTGGGCTAAGCAGCGGTTCCCCCGGCCGGCGGCGCATATGGGGCAATTATTGCAGGGCATGACCGCGGGGATGATCACCTCCTTGCCCACCCAACCTTTCTCCCCGGCTACCACGACGCCGCTTATCTCATGTCCCAAGGTCAAAGGGGGCTTAGTCACCGTGGGCACCCCATCGTAGAAGTAGCCTAGGTCGGTATGACAGACCCCACAGCCAGCCACCTCCACCAAAACCTCCCCCGGCTTCAACTCCGGCAGGGGGATGGTGGTCCGCTCCAACTTCCCCGGCCTCTTTTCTCCCGTCTCCTTGTCCACGCTCCAAGGCTGGACCATCTGCCAGGTCTGAATCTTATCGGGCACCTTAGCCATCTTCTCCTCCTTATAATGAGAAATCTTGCACAAAGTGGGGCCCCTGTCAAGCCCTAAACGATTGACCTCTTCCCTTCCCTCCCCTCTCTTCGACTTCGACCACCTTCCGGTGAGCGACGCCATTTCGGCCATCGCTATCTAAATGGTAGTATGTGCTTTCTTTTCTCTCCATCTAGGCCTGGTATAGATGGTCTTGTACCTATGGCCATCCACCTGGAAGCAAGCCTGACAGGCCTCGTCAACTTCACCAGGCACTACCGGCTCCAGGTGAACTTCCAAGCCCAAGGACCGGTATAACTCCACCGCCTCGGAGAGGCGGGGCTCATCGGCGGTGAACCGCCTCTCCCAGCCTTCTCTCCCCAGTTCCTCTTCCCTGGAAATCGCCTTCATCCTATTTTCAACTCCAGGTTTACCGTCTTGGCCGGGGCGAAGCCCACCGCCTCGAAGAAGCGCAGAAGGTCCCAATCGTTCCAATTAACCATGGTATGGATGGCCTTCACCCCTGCGGCTCGGGCGTGGGTGACGAACTCTTCCATCAACGTTCGACCCAGCCCTTGCCCTTGATACTCGGGGTGCACGCCGATGGTATCCAAGACGGCCACGCTTTCCGGTATGCCGAACTCCCCCAGGTAGACGTTCCCCATGATGAAGCCTATGACCTGGCCCTCCTGCTCCGCTACCAAAGAAGTAACCAGTTGGCTGGTATCATCCAAGGCCAGGGCCATCTTCCGCCCATAGTATTCGGGCCGCCTCTTCCCCAGCACCTGGGCGTCGATGTCGATGACGGGGTTTATATCCTCCCGCTTCATCACCCGAACCATCAATTTCTCCGGATCTATCTTGGCCACTCTTCACCTCCCCCTCAGAAGAGGTCTTCCAGTTCCTCCATCCCTCCGCCGGGGAGTTCGCCGTAGCGTTGCAAATGTTGTTGGATCAATTCG
Organism: uncultured Anaerolineales bacterium; assembly: GCA_964442805.1. Taxonomy (GTDB): domain Bacteria; phylum Chloroflexota; class Anaerolineae; order UBA7937; family UBA7937; genus CAYUAM01. Next base: position 7,359 of record CAYUAM010000068.1, read on the forward strand.
CTCTCCCGCTTGGTATACATCTCTTCCTCTTCGTAGTGGAAGTAGCGAGCCCTCTGATCCTTTGTCAACTCCTCTTCCAGAGCCTGGCGGATATTCATCACCCCCCGGATGGAGATGACCTTCTTCCCCTCATCCAGCAGTTGAAAGACCCCCGCTACCTCGGTCGCCAAGGCTACCTGGGGGGCTTCAAAGGGCAACCACCTCTCCGGGGGAAGGGTTACTGGGGAGATGAGGAAGCGTAGGTCGCACTGTAGACACCGTTTGGCCTCCTCCTGAGCCACCCCCTCCTCCAAGCCCAGCCAGACCTCGGCGAAACCCTTGTGCCGCTCCGAGAGGGGCAAGGAGGGCATGGCCGCCCGCTTGCGAGCGGCGAACCCTTCCTCCCTCCCCAACCAGGGGTTCGGCTCCTCGACGGGGGCTAAGGCTTCAGCGATATCCCCTTCCCCTCCTAAATATTTGTCCATGGAGATGGCGGCCCTCCGGCCCATGGCTATGGCCTCTATCACCGAGGAGGGGCCGCTGGTGGCCTCGCCGCCGGCGAAGACCCCGGCCATATCGGTCTCCAAGGTCTGGGGGTCCACCAGGATCAACCCTCGCTCGGCCTTGATGGGGCTACCCTCCCCCAGGAGAGAAAGGTCGGTGGCTTGACCGATGGCCAATATGACCATATCCGTCTCCAGGGAAGCGACGGTGGCCTCATCGAAGGAGGGGTTGAACCTCCCTCGCTCGTCGAAGACGGAGGTACAGCGCACCAACTCTATACCCGCTACCCGGCCATCCCGTCCCAGGACCCTCTGGGGTCCCCAGGAGGGGTGGATCTTCACCCCTTCCTCCAAGGCCTCCTCGATCTCCCATTCCTGAGCCGGCATCTCCTCGCGGCACTCTAAGCAGGCCAGGGTGACCTCCTGGGCCCCTAGGCGCAGGGCGGTCAAGGCCACGTCCACCGCCACCCCGCCCCCCCCGATGACTACGACCTTCTCTTTAACCTTCGCCTCACGGCCCAACCGGACCCCCCTCAAGAAATCCAACCC
>CAYUAM010000069.1:0-8347 GCA_964442805.1 uncultured Anaerolineales bacterium
CAAGGCCCTTCCCACCTTGCCGCCGGGCCCGGTAACGATGTTCACCACCCCTGGCGGGGTGCCAGCCTCTTGCAGGAGGGCTATGAATCGGGTGGCAGCCAACGGCGTCGCACTGGGGGGCTTGGCCACTACGGTGCAACCAGCGATGAGGGCTGGCCCTAACTTCCAGGCGAGGAGAAGAACGGGATAGTTCCAAGGCCCAATGGCCACCACCACCCCTATAGGTTGCTTGATGACGATGCTCCTTCGCCGAGGGGAGTCGGTGGGGATCGTCTCCCCGAGCATCCTCCGCGCCTCCTCAGCGAAATACTCCAAGGCGTCCGCCGAGGCGTTGATCTCCCCTATCGCCTCCTTAAGAGGCTTGCCTTGCTCCATCGTCAAGAGTCGCCCTAGCTCCTCTCGTCGTTCCCGGGCCAACTGAGCGGCCTGGCGCAATATAGCGGCTCTCTTAATGGGCGGCAAGATGCTCCACTCCTTGAAGGCTCGATCTGCAGCCTCCAGGGCCTTCTGGACATCCTGGGGACCCCCTTGGGGAACATGGGCGATAACCTCGGAGGTGGCAGGGTTAATCACCTCGAAGGTCTCGCCCCCTTGGGCATCTACCCATTTCCCATCGATTAACAACTGAGGTTTTTCCATCATCCAAGGCTCCTTTACTCGTCTGGCGGGGTTATCAATACCTTCATCACCTTCTTAGAGGCAGCGAGGGTGAAGGCCTCCTCCACCTCCGATAGGGGAAAGGAAGCGGTGATGAGAGGGGTAAGGTCGACCCTTCCTGAGGCTATGATCCCCATGCTTTTCCTGTACTGATAGTTGCTGGAACCGGTGGTGCCCGTGACCACCAGTTGCTTATAATGGACTCTATTGGAGTTGAACTTTATGAACTCTCGTCCCTGGGGGAGGCCACCGAAGAAGTTGATGCGGCCCTGGGGTGCCACCAACTCCAAGGCCTCCTCTTGGGCTGTCGGCGAGGGAGCAGCCACGATGACGACATCGACCCCCCGACCGTCTGTAACCTCTCCAATGGCGGTTGGCAGGTCTTCCTTTGCAGGGTTGATTACCAGATCAGCACCCAACTCTAAGGCTTCGGTGAGACGCTCTTCGATTATCTCGCTGAGGATAACTTTTGATGCCCCACTCAAGGAAGCCAAGAATAAGTGCATAATGCCGATAGGCCCTGCCCCTACAATGAGAACCGAATCGCCAGGCTCGATTCGACAGGCACGCGAGCCGTTATAGCAGCAGGAGAAGGGCTCGTTGAGGGCCGCCTCTTCGAAGGAGACCCCTTCGGGAAGGGACATGATATTCCCTTGACGAATCGCTTCTTTCGGGATGAGCATATATTCGCTGAAAGCCCCATCGAGGCTGATGCCGAAGGCCTCATATGTAGGGCAGAGGTGGTTATGCCCTTGAACGCATTGTTCACACACCCCACAGCCGATGTTGGGGGCGATGGCGATCCTCATCCCCGGGGTTAGCGATTTCACCATCGACCCCACCTCTGCCACCTCTCCGGCGAATTCGTGTCCTAGGATGCGGGAGGTGCCTGGGGGTATCTTGAAATGACCGGAAGAGTAGATCCTGAGGTCGGTACCACAGATGCTCGCTGCCTTCACCCGCAGGAGGGCCTCCTCTTCCCCTATGGAAGGCCTCTCCACCTCTTCGACCCGTATATCCCCGGGGTTATGATAGACCGCCGCTAACATCAACTCCCTCCCAAGGAAACGGGAACCCCACCTTGAATCGACTTGCTGGCAGCCAGCACCCCTTCCAAAGCCCGCTTGCCATCCTCGCCGGTCGCTTTCGGCTCCTTCCCCTCTCCGATGCATTCCACAAAGTGCCTCGCCTCGGCGATATAGGCCTCCTTGAAGCGCTCCCTCCAGCCTGGGTAGTTAGAAGCCACGACCCCCCTCTTCTTAGTGCAGGAGAGGACCGCCAGGTCCACCAGATCCCCGATCACCATCACCCCCTCCGTCCCCAGAACCTCAGCCCTGGCGTCGTAGCCGTAGCCCACAGGACAGGCCCCCTCTATAACGCCCAAGGCCCCGCTATGCAAGCGCAATGTGACCACGGCATTATCATAGAAGTCAGGGAATTCCTCCCGTAAATCGAAGCATTTTAGGGTGCTGGCCTCCGCGTATATCCTCTGGAACTCACTCCCCGATAACCAGCGAATGGTATCGAAATCGTGGCTGTTGACCTCGGCCAACATACCAATGCTGGTCTTGGAATCGCAGGCCCAACGAGGCGGGAGACCCGGCCCCCTGGTGAGGGAGCGGATGAGCATCGGTTCCCCTATGTCGCCCCTGTCCAGGCGCTCCTTGGCGGCGACGAAGATGGGGTCGAAGCGGCGCATAAAGCCCATCTGCAGCGCTACCCTTGCTCTTCGAGCGGCCTGGATCATCTCCTCCGCCTCCTCCAGAGTCAGGGCCATGGGCTTCTCACAGAAGATATGCTTCCCTGCTCCGGCCGCTGCCGTGGCGATCTGGGCATGGGTGAAGGTAGGGGTGGTGATACAGATAGCATCGATCTCCGCCCCGTCCAAGGCCTGGCGGATATCGGGGAAAAAGAGGTCCACACCCAGATCGTTTGCCCTCTCCTCGGCCAATGCCAGATCGGCGTCTACGACGGCAACCAGGGAGGCTCCGGGTACGTTGTTCTTGAAGTTCGTAGCGTGCACCATGCCTGCACGCCCGACACCGATGACGCATACCCTCACAGGGCTCACTCTTCAGCTCCTCTCATAGAAAGACGTCCAGAGCTCTTGCTCAAAGCTGAAACGCCTTCTTGCTGTTATTTCCCCAAACAAGCCAATATCTGATCACGGCTCGTAATGATGATCGTCGGACGCCCTTCATAGCTCTCAATCGTCCCTACAATCCGCACACAATCCTTGCCGACCAGATCAGACAAATCGAGGTCGAACGAAACGCCGTAAAACGAACCTGCTTCGTCACTCATAATCACAAGGTAGGCCTCCTCCGATTTATCAACACGGAGGACGGGCCCCTCGACACATTGGGATTGGCCTAGATGGTTTGGCACCGACTTCCAGGAAACGCACTCGAAAAGGCGCGTTGGCGTAGGCCCAGGACTCAAAACCGGTGCGGGCGAAAAAGTTTCGGCTGGCGTAGGCCATTGATAATAAAAGGTCGCTCGCGGCGCACAGGCCGATAGGATAAACACCCCAAGCAGAAAAAGCACCCGGCACCTCTTCATTCTGTCAACCTCCACTCGTTGCTATATTCCACCCTTCCTCCTAGATGGTAAATGAAGCAGATCTCTATATAGATTATCATAGCAGGCTTATGCTCTCAGACCTCCCGCTCATAGTGGCGAAGGCGTGCGATACACCCCTCAGCGTAGATGTCACGCAAAGGCAGGTATCGTTTCAGCCTGGCGGCGATGTAAGGATCGGGCACGGGAGGTAGGGGCTCTAGGGTCAGAGCCCCCTGGTAGCGGATATCTTTTAAGGCCCGCATGATGCTATTAAAATCAATATGTCCGCGGCCAACCGCTTCCCGATTGCTGTCGGCGATGTGCAAATTGACCAAGAGGTTGCCGCCCTTCCGTATGGCCTCGGCGGGATCCGGTTCCTCGATATTCATATGGAAGGTGTCCAGATGGAGCCTCACCGCTTTGGAGCCCACCTCAGAGATGAAACGGAGCCCCTGGTCCACGTTGTTGACCAGAAAGGTCTCGTAGCGGTTGATGGGCTCGATGGCCAAAAGCATGCCCTTCTCCTCAGCGTAGGCAGCGGCAGTTTTTACCGATTCTAGGGCGTAGTTCCACTCCCTCTCCGCTGCAGCTACCCACTCCTCCTCGCTTTCAAAGTAGCCCACGGGGCTGGTCTTGGCCACGGACGAGGGGACGACGACTATCAGCGGCGCACCTACATCGAGGGCGAAGTCTACGCACTTTCGCAAGTATTCGACAGCCCTCACCCTTACCTCGGGGTCGGGGTTGGCCAAGTCCCTCTCCTCGGTAGGCCAGGGGTAGATGCCAGCGATGGAGAGAACCTGAAGGCCGAATTCCCGACAAAGCCCTTGGATCTCCGCCACACGGTAAAGGCGAGGCTCGCCCATGAGTTCCACTCCATCGTAGCCGTACCTCTTTAGGCGCTCGAAGGTCTCCCGCAGGGGCTCATCACCATAGATCCAATTGCTGATGGAATAGTTCATGGTCAGACCCCTTGAGAATCAACTGGCCGCTTTCTCGTAGGCTTGCAGCCGGGTGATGCATTCTTCAGCGTAGTCATCCCGCAGAGGTTTGTACCTCTCCATACGCGCGGCCAGGAGGGCATCGGGCTCTGGGGGCACAGGTTCCATAGTCAGGGCTCCCTGATAGCCGATCTCCTTCAGGGCCTTCATGATGGCCGCGAAATCGGTGTGCCCGTGGCCCACCGGTCCCCGTTGGCTATCGGAGACGTGCATGTTGACCAAGAGGCTCCCGGCCTCCCGGATCGCCTCGGCCGGGTCTGGGTCCTCTATGTTCATATGAAAGGTATCCAAGTGAAGCCTGACCACCGGGGAGTTCACCTCTTGAACGAAGCGGAGCCCTTGAGCGGCGCTGTTGACCAGGAAACTCTCGTAGCGGTTGATGGGCTCGACGGCCAAAAGCACCCCCTTCTCCTCGGCGTAGGCGGCCGCTTTCCGCACCGATTCCACGGCATAGCCCCATTCCTTGGCCACCGCCTCTTTCCAGGCCTTCTCACTATCCGGCTGGCCGATGGGGCTGGTTCTCCCCGCCGAGGCGGGGATGACCACTACTATGGGGGCCTCTACGCCGGCGGCCAGGTCCACGCACTGGGCGGCATAGTCCAGGGCCTTCTGACGCATCTGGGGGTCTGGATGAGCCAGGTCTCTTTCCAAGGGCCAGATAGACCAGCCGAGGACGGAGAGGACGGAGAGCCCAAACTCCTGACAGAGCCCTTTAACCTCCTCGATCTCATACCGCTGTGGCTCACCCACCAGTTCCACGCCGTCGTAGCCATACCTCTGCAGGCGTTGAAAGGTGACACGCAGAGGTTCGTCGGCATAGATCCAGTTGCTGATAGAGTACTTCATGGCCTGATCCTTTCCCCAACCAGACCCCTTCGATTGACGTTAGATGGGGAGAAAAGTGGGGGTACCCCATGCGTCTCCTCAAGAGCCCCCGACAGAATGAGCTAGGCTCAAGCGCCGTACCTTCTTCGCAGTTGATCGAAGAGGACCACCCCGATGATAAGCAAGCCCATGATCACCCTCTGGGCAAAGTCTTGCATATTGTGCAAGCGCAAAACGTTGAGCAGGATGCCCATGATGAGAGCACCGAACAGTGAGCCGATGGCGCCGCCTTCGCCACCGAAGAGGTTGGTTCCACCGATGACCACGGCAGCAATGCTATTCAACTCCATTCCATCTCCCATCAAGGCGTTGGCGGAGTTCATACGTCCGCTCAGCACCAGGCCACCGATCGCTGCCAGCAACCCCATGAGAGCGTAGACCATGATCTTGGTGCGGTCAACATTGATGCCTGACACCCTGGCCGCCTCCCTATTCCCTCCCACGGCGAACATGGCACGTCCAAACCCGGTGTGCCTCAAGATCACCCAGCCGGCGCCAACGATGAGCAAGCCCACGAGGGCCCCTGTTGGGAAACCGAGGATATTTCCGCTCCCCAGCCAGATGATCACATCGGGTAGATAAGCCTTGAGGGTGACGGCTGTCCAGTGGGAGGGAACGGGCAACCCGCCGGTCAGGATCAGGCCCAGGCCACGGGCTGTAAGCATCATCCCCAAAGTAGCAATAAAATCGGGGATCCTTCCTTTGGTGATGATCAGGCCATTGATGAAACCCAGCAGGGCTCCAGATGCCAGGCCAAGCAGCATTGCCGGCCAAACGGGGATGCCCCAATAACAATAGGCTACCGCAGCCAATGAGCCTGAAAAGGCGAGGACGGCCCCTACCGACAAGTCGATGCCCGCCGAGATGATGACCATGGTCTGGCCCACGGCTAGGATGATGTCAGGGGCCGTTCGCGCTCCCACATTGGCTGCATTGGTAGTGCTGAAGAATTGGGGCGCCGTCCACACGTAGTAGAGAAATATAAGCGCCACTAACACCAGTCCGGCCCTGAGCGCAAGTCGTACCCTCAGTTGAGGTGTGGCTACCCATGTGGCAACCCGTCCTAAGGCAGAAACGCTCGATCCAGAAGGATTCTTAGCCATTTATGTGCTCCTTTTTTATCTCACTACAGTACTTCTCATGAGGTCTTCCTGGGATGCCTGGCCTCCCGCATATTCTGCTACGAAGGAACCACCAGCCATCACCAGAATATGGTCGGCCATACCTAAAACCTCTGGCAGCTCGGAGGAGAGCATGATAATCCCCACCCCCTGCTTGGCCAGGTCGTTCATCAAACGGAAGACATCTACCTTGGCCCCCACATCGATTCCTCTAGTAGGCTCGTCGAAAATCAAGATTTTCGCCCGGCTACACAACCACTTGGCCAAAGCAACCTTTTGTTGATTGCCGCCGCTGAGGAACTCGACCCTTTGGCTCAACTTGGGTGTATGGATATCCAACTCCTTGACGTATTTCTCTCCTGATGCTCTTTCTTCATCATGCTTGAGGAAGCCAAATCGAGTCATCCTTTTTAGACTGGCTAAAGTGATGTTGGCCGGGATCTCCAGTCGTGGCACGAGCCCATCTTTCCTGTCCTCGGTGACATAACCGAGGCCCAGTTCGATGGCCTCTGAGGGGGAGGAGATTTCGACCTTCCTCCCATCGACAAAGACCTCACCGCTGTCAATCGGATGAAGCCCAAAGAGGGCGCGAGCAAAATCTGTGCGACCTGACCCCAACAAGCCAAAGATACCTAAGATCTCGCCTTCGTGAAGATTCAGACTAAGGTTCTTTAACACACCCTTGACGGTGAACCCCTGAATCCGCAAAAGCTCCTTACCTCGCTGTATCTTATCCTTGGGGAACTTCTCTCCCAGTTCCCTGCCCACCATCATCCGAATCAAGGTGGCTTCATCAGCCCGGTCCACCGGGAGAGTGTCTATTTTTTTGCCATCCCGAAGGACGGTCACTCGCTGGCCGATCTGGGGAACTTCGGTCAAGCGGTGAGAGACATAGATGACCGCCACCCCCCTCTCTTGGAGCCCTCGCAGGATGCTGAAGAGCCGCTCTCGCTCCTCATCAGATAAAGCCGATGTTGGCTCATCCAACAGCAGGACCTGCGCGTTCATGGACAAAGCCTTGGCGATCTCGGTCAACTGCTGTTCGCCCATGCGGAGGTTGCGGACACGCTCCCGGGGGTCAATATCAACCCCCAGATCATCCAGGATCCTCTTAGCCTGCGACGTTGCTTCCGACCAACCTACATTCCCGAACGGTTTGCGCTTGGGGAGTCTGCCAAGGAAAATGTTTTCGGTCACACTAAGACCGGGGATGAGGCTTAGTTCCTGATAAACCATGCCTATCCCCGATTCCCGAGCACGCTGCGGACTTACGATGTCTACCTCCCGGCCACGAATGAAAATCCGACCACTATCCTTCGGTAAAGAGCCACTGAGGATCTTCATGAAGGTCGATTTGCCCGCACCGTTTTCGCCTAGAAGAGCATGGATCTCTCCCTGGTAAAGGTCGAAATCCACGTGATCAAGGGCATGGACGCCTGGGTAACTCTTGTCGATCGCCTCCACCCGCAAGACCATTGAAGAAGACATCGATTGCAGAACCTCCTTGTTAGATACAACCTACTTTGGGGGAATAAGGACCATATTCCTATTAGATTTGCATTATATGATTGCTTGACTTCACCCGCAAATCGAGAACCCTTATTGGGCCGTATAACCTCCATCTATGGAGAGTATCGCACCCGTGGCATAAGGGGACTCATCGGAAGCCAGATAGAGGATGCCAGCGGCTATCTCCTCTGGCCGCCCCAGCCTGTTGGCAGGGCGAACCTGTTCCAGGGCACGGCGTGCCGCTACCGGGTCCGGCGCCCTTTCCACGGCCGCCTTAACCAGGGGTGTCTCTGTAGTACCAGGGCATACACAATTCACCCTGATATTACGGCCAGCGAAATCTATGGCCATACTCTTAGTCAGGGCTATGACCCCGCTCTTCGATACATTATAGGCCACCTGGTTCTTGATGCCAACGATGCCCGCTTCGGACCCGATGTTGACGATAGATCCGCCTCCACCTTTGATCATCTCAGGGATAGAGTACTTAGAACACAGAAAGGCACCATTCAAGTTGACATCCAAAATCCGATCCCACTCCTCCTCCGTAGCCTGCACTACATCGGCTTGGGTGTAGATCCCAGCGTTATTCACCAAGATGTTGAGCCTACC
>CAYUAM010000070.1:0-8215 GCA_964442805.1 uncultured Anaerolineales bacterium
CTCCTCGGTAGGGGTGATGGGGAGGAGGCTATTATCCACTTTTGAAGGGTGCATGTTAATGATGGCGCCCCACTGTTCCTGCGGGAGGGGGGTAGCCGTCGAGGCGGTCGGTGATGGGGTCAGAGGGGCAGAACCACAACCTGAGGCCAGGAGGAGTAAAAGCGGCAAAATAATGAACCATCTTCTCATAGTCTGCTCCTTCCATAGACCCAATCAAGACTAATATACTCTTTTTCGTCCCGATATTCAAATGGAGGTAGTATGCAAGGGAGACCTTGGCCTTCGCTAGGGAGAGGTGATATAATCGATGCGCATTTTCGCCGGGAGGTAGAAACGATGCGATATCTAAAGGCTAGCCCCATAGCACTCCTCTTGATCTTGCTCATCTTTGCGGCCTTCTTGGGGGGGTGCGGGCCCGGTCAACCCATCCCCACCCCTACCCCCACGAGGACGCCCAAGCCCCTGGTCACCCCAGCCCCTCCGCCTACCAATACCCCCCAGCCTAGTCCCACCTCAACCCCTACGCCCGGCTTGGAGCCGGGCCGCTGCTCCTTGACCGGGGAACACCTCGACGACCCCAATAAGGCCCTGCGCCGCCCCCTCATGGTGAAGGTCGGCAACGACACCCGCTCTCGCCCCCAATTTGGGCTGCATAGGGCCGACATTGTGGTCGAGCATATTGCTGAGGGGGGGATAACCCGCTTGGATGCCGTTTATCTCTGTCAGGATTTCGAGAAGATCGGGCCGGTGAGGAGCGCCAGGCTCATCGATATCCCCTTGGCCTACCTATTCGATGGCATCTTGGCCCACGCCGGAGCCAGCGGTGGAGTGCTTTGGTGGCTGGAGTTTCAGACTACCTTCCCCAGGCTGAACGAGTGTGCGGTGCCTGAGCGGGGGAAATATGGCGATCCCGGCTTCGTGCGAGGCCCCCAGGAGGGGTGGCCTTATAACACCTTCACCAGCACCTCCGCCCTCTGGCAGATCGCCGAGGAGCGAGGCTGGCAGCAGCCTATGAACGTCCCGCCCCTCCCCTTCGGCGACCTTGCCCCCACCGCCTCGAAGGAGGAAGTTAGCCAGGTTACCATCCCCTATTTCTACGACAATCAGGTGAATTGGCGGTGGGACCCCCAGGGAAAAAGATATCTGCGCTTCATCAATGGCGTCCCTCACACTGAGGCCTCCACGGGGGAACAGATAGGCGCGGCCAACGTGATCATCATCTGGGCCGAGCATAAGACCACGGACATCATCGAGGACGAGAATAATCAACTCTCCTTGGAGATCATACTCAACCGAGACCCGGCCATACAGGGGTTGGGGCAAGCGGTGGTCTTACGCGACGGCTTCCATATCCCCGCCCACTGGCTATGGATGGGCACGGGCCATCAACTCGTCCTCCTGGACGAGGCGGGCACCCTTCTCCCCTTAGAGGTGGGGAACTCCTGGATAGAGGTAGTCCCCCTAGGCTTGGAGATCGAAACAGAGTAGAGCCATGCCCAAATGCAGGAATTGTGGGCGCTCCTCCCCCCTCATCGCCTCCACCTTGGGAGCCTGTGCGGATTGCATTCGTCATTTCCCAGGGAAAACCTTGCCCCCCATAAGGGAGGTGCAGAGAGGGACGAGGGCCGAGTTCGGCTTGCCCCTCCAGCCTCCCTGTGGGGAGGAAGGAGTCCTTTGTCCCCTCTGCGTTAATGAATGTCGCATCCCCCAGGAGGGGAGAGGTTTTTGCGGCCTGAGGGCCAACAAAGGAGGAAAACTGGTCCATCTGGCCGGGACAGCCAAAAAGGGGATCCTGCACTGGTATCACGACCCTCTGCCCACTAACTGCGTAGCCGCTTGGGTCTGCGAGGGGAGCGCCAGGCGGGGTTATAACAACCTGGCCGTCTTCTACGGGGCCTGTAGTTTTAACTGCCTATTTTGTCAAAATTGGCACTTCCGCCAGATGAGGCCGGAGGGAGAGGGGCTGAGCGCCCAGGAGTTGGCGGAAAAGGCGGATTCCCGGACCTTCTGCGTCTGCTATTTCGGGGGCGACCCCACCCCCCAAATCCCCCACGCCTTGGCTACCTCTCGGCTTCTGGCTCGACGGGGGGTGAGGATCTGCTGGGAGACCAACGGCTCCATGGAGCCTAAAGCGCTGGAACAGATGGTGAGCCTTTCCTTGGAGAGCGGGGGGTGTATCAAGTTCGATCTCAAAGCCTACGATGAAAGCCTACACTTGGCCCTCAGCGGGGTTACTAATAAGCGGACCCTGGATAATTTCGCTCGGGCCGTCAGATATATCCGCGAGCGGCCTAATCCTCCCTTGTTGATAGCCAGCACCCTCCTAGTCCCTGGCTACATCGATGCTGGGGAGGTGGGGAGGATAGCCCGCTTCATAGCCAGCCTCGACCCGGATATTCCCTTCTCCCTCCTGGGCTTCGCCCCCCATTTCTACCTCTACGACCTTCCCTCCACCTCCGTCCGCCACGCCCAGGAAGGTGAGGCCGCGGCCAGGGAGGCCGGGCTGGTCAACGTCCATATCGGGAACCGCCACCTCCTCTCCCGGGAATATTAAAAGCCACCGGGGAGCCGGTGGCTTGGTTCTTTAACCTCCCTTGAGGAGTTCGTGGAAATCGCCTTTGTAATCGCGCAATAGGCGGTGCATGTCCAAGACGTCATCGGCGTCGATAGGGGATAGTCCGGAGAGTCGCTCCACCTCTTCGGGGGTCATCTCGGTGATGACCTCAGGGGGCTCGCCCTCCCTGACTACGGCGAAGATCAAACCCTGGGTATGGCAATGGGCGCAGGTTACCCCCATGATCCAGAGGTCGTCCTGCTGTCCCAGGATGTTCACGTCCTCCACCTCATATGGTTCGCTACAGACCGCGCACCTGATGTTGTTGATGAGGTGCTGAATGATGAAGTAAGGGGTCCCCGTTTCGTCTTCCATCTCTGCCCTCCTAAAAGGGGCTATTCTTCCTCTTCTTTCTCCACCACTACGGTAACCTCTGGGGCCAAATCCCCCAGGAGCCTAACCGGCACCCGGTAGGTGCCCAAATTGCGGATGGGCTCGGGGAGTTCGATCTTACGCTTGTCGATGCTCTCGCCCAGTTCTTTTTCCAACGACAAGGCGATATCCCCCCTGGTGATGGAGCCATATAACCTTTCCTCCTCGCCCGCCTTGGCCCGGAAGTTCAAGGTTACCTCTTCCAAACGGGTGGCCAGGACCTTAGCGGACGCCACCTGTCTCTCCTGGCGTTTGGCCTCCACTTGGCGCCGCATCTCCGCTTGCTTGAGGGCCCCAGGGGTGGCTACCACGGCTAGGCCGCGGGGGATGAGGAAATGGCGGGCGTATCCCCCGGCCACCTGGCGAACCTCGCCGGCCTTCCCTAGGTCATCGACATCTTGAAGCAAGACTACCTTCAATTTTCCCTCTAAGATAATATTACACCAAAAGGGGATAGAACTCAAGTTTTTTGCCCCAGGGGGCTGTGGTATAATCGTTGAGGAATGGTAAGGCTTTCTAGGTACAGGCTCTCTTATACCTCTTGGCTCCTGGCCATATTTCTCTTGGCCTTCGCCCTGCGCGTGGCCCGGCTGGACTTCCAGCCCTTGTGGTGGGATGAAGGTTGGACGGTCTATTTCGCCACCAGCGACCTGGCCACCATGATAGCCCGCACAGCCATAGATATTCACCCCCCCTTCTATTATCTACTCCTCAAAGGGTGGATAATGGTGGCTGGCCCCACCCCCTTTGCCATCCGTTCCCTCTCCCTTTTCATCGGCCTCTTGACCATCCCCTTGGCCTTCTTAGTGGGCCGTCGCCTCTTCAACCCCACCGTGGGAACCCTGACCGCCTTCCTCTTGGCCTTGGCTCCCTTCCATATCTACTACTCCCAGGAGGCCCGCATGTACGCCCTGGTGACGCTCCTGGGGCTCTTATCTACCTATTTGGCTCTATATATATGGACAAGGGGACCCTCCCTGGCCCTATGGTCGGGCTATATCCTGGCCACCGCAGCCGCCCTCTACACCCAATACTATGGGGCCTTCATACCCCTGGCCCAGACCCTATTCCTCCTTTCCTTCTGGGGCCGCTTTCGCCGGGTGGTGGGCCAGTGGCTGGCGGCGCAACTTTGCCTGGCCCTACTTTACCTGCCTTGGCTCCTCTTCGCCGGGGGGAAACTGGTGGCTTATGTGGGGACCAAGTTGGTCAAGGAGTCCGACCAACCCTTAGGTCTGGCCGCCTATCTGGCCCAGCACTTGGCGGCCATGAGCCTGGGACATCTGGATCAAAGGCTGGCTCCCCTGGCCTGGTCCAGCCTCCTCTACCTCTCCCTGGCCGCCCTGGGGATGGCCTACGTGCTCTCGAAGGGAGGCAAAGAGGGACGCTCATCTTTGGGTGGGGGGCCAAGCGTGACCTTCGCCCTCCTCTACCTCTTCGTCCCCCTCCTCCTGGGCTTCCTCATCAACCTTCTCTACCCCTTCCGCGCCCCGCGGATAGAGCGGCTCCTTCTTCTGGCTGCGCCGGCCCTTTACATGCTCCTGGCCCTGGGCCTCTCCGCCCTTTGGCGGAGAAAGTCCCTCTTTTACGGCTCCCTCCTGGCCCTATTTGCCATTAGCGCCCTCTCCCTTTATGGTTTCTACACCATAGAGCGATATGCCCAGGATGACTACCGGCCCCTCATGGCTCGTCTGGAGGCCCTGGCCGGGCCGCAGGATGTGGTGGTGGCCGTCCATCCCTGGCAGGTGGGCTACCTTCGCAGTTACCTTAGGGGGCCATCTCCCTCCATCTATCTTACCCCCAAAGAGGAGACCGATGTTACCGAGGAGGAGTGGGCCGAACATCCTGAATCGATGAAGCAGGGGTTGGATGGCCTGCTGGCGACGCACCCCCGCCTCTGGTTCCCCGCCCACCAGACCCTGGGCCGCATCCTGGAGAACGAGATGGAGGAGTACCTAACGGGACGCTATTACCCCTTCTTCAACCAGTGGTACGGCCAGAGCACCAAACTTTTGGCCTATGCCGGGGAGGGCCCCCTGGCGACCATAGAGGAGCCCTTGGATTTCGGAGGGGAGGTGATCCTGGAGAGGTATGGCTTGAGCGAGGGGCCAGTGGAGTCCGCTTGGGGTGTGGTGAGGGTCGACCTCCTTTGGCGGATGGTTGCAGAGGGGCGATACCGGGTGGTCACGCGACTGTTGGATGAGAGGGGGCAGGAGTGGGCCAGGAGGGATAGCCCCCCCTTGGCCGGGCTCCAGATCCCTTCTTCCCCGGGCCTCCCCTGGCGCGATGGCCACGGCCTCCTGGTGCCAGCCGGCGCCCCGCCGGGGAGGTATCAGGTGCGCCTCTTCCTCTACCATGAAGGGGAGGAGAAGGCCTTGGAGGTAGCCCCCTTGGGTCAACCATCTCAGGGGGTGGAGGCCACCTTGGGATGGGTGGAGGTGGTGGCTCCCGCAGAGAGGCCGCCCTTGGCCGCCCTCTCCATCCAGCACCCTCTTCGAGCGAATTTTGAGGGGAAGGTGGAGTTGCTAGGTTATAGCCTTAGTGAGGGGCCCTATCGTTCCGGGGAGGAGGTCAAGGCCACCCTCTTCTGGCGAGCCTTGAGCCCCCTGGGGGAGGATTATGGGGTCTCTTTCCGACTGAAAGACAGGCAGGGCAAGGTTTGGACGGTGAAGGAGGCTACCCTGCAAGGCCTCTATCCCACCAGCCGCTGGCCGGTGGGGGGGCTATTTGGTGATCCCCACGCTCTCCTCATACTGGCCGACCTGCCGGAGGGTGAATATGGGCTATCCTTGGTCATCTTCCATCCCAGCGATAAAACGCCCCTGAATGTCGGCCGTTGGCCCATTTGGCGAGGCCAGGAGGTGACCTTGGCCGCCGTAGAGGTGGAAGGGAGGCCCCATATCACCCAGCCGCCGGCCTCCATCCAGCACCGGCTTCAGGCCCGCCTGGGGGATGGCGTCCTCCTCCTGGGCTATGACCTGAGCGCCACGGAGGTCATTCCTGGAGGGAGCCTGCGTTTGGTCCTCTATTGGCAGGCTTTGGCCCGCATGGATACCTCCTATACCGTCTTCACTCACCTTATAGATGAGGAGGGGGAGATCTGGGGGCAGAAGGATAACGTCCCCGGGGAATGGACTTTGCCCACCACCAGTTGGGTCGAGGGCGAATATATCACCGACCGATATGAGATCCCGGTCAAAGAGGGGGCCCCGCCGGGAGGGTACTGGATAGAGATCGGCATGTATGAGGCCTCTACCGGGGCGCGTTTGCCGGTCTACGATGAGGAGGGGAAGGCCTTAGGGGATAGGCTCCTCTTGGAGGAGACGCCCATCCGAGTGGTGCCTTGAGGCCAAAAAATCCCTTTTTGGTGGTTTAAATGGATGACGAACGGGGGACCGACAACGCGGCCTTGAGCGGGGTGAAGGCTTTGCGGCCCCTTTGGTGGGAAGTGGGGCTGATGGTGGCCATCCTCTTGGCTGCTACCTTCCTGCGGGTCTATCGCTTCCGCGAGGCCCCTCCGGGGCTGCAACACGATGAGGCCTTCGAGGCTACCTTCGCCACCTACATCCTGGAGGGGGAGTTCCCGGCCTTCTTCGATGCTAACGGCGGGGAAGAGGCCCTATACCCATATCTGGTGGCGGCCTCTTTTTCCCTCCTGGGTAAAAATTATTTCGCCCTCCGCTTGATGGTCGTCTTCTCCGGCCTCCTAGCCATCGCCCTCACCTATCGCTTGGCCAGGGGACTTTTTCAACCCTAGGTGGCCCTCTTAACCTCGGCCGGTTTGGCCCTCTCCTTCTGGCATATCTTCGACAGCCGAGTAGCCCTGCGCCCCATAACCTTGATGCTCATGGAGGTGGCCTCCTTCCTCCTTTTCTGGTGGGGTTTGAAGAGAGGTTGTATTTTGCCCTTCCTCCTCTCTGGGCTCTTTTTGGGCCTGGCCCAATATACCTATACCTCGGCGCCCCTGGTCGTGGCCGCCCTCCTCTTCTTCGCCCTCTACCTTTTGCTCTTTCATCGGGCCTCCTTCCGTCGCCATCTCTGGAAGATGGCCCTCCTCTTCTTGGTGGCCTTGGTGGTCTTCCTCCCCATGGGTTATCACCTCTATACCCACCCCGTAGCCTCCACGGCCCGGGCCCGGGACCTGGGCGACCATCTGCGGCAACTATTCGTTGGCGACCCCAGGCCGGTGTTAGACGACACCCTTAAGGTTTTAGGGATGTTCACCTTCAGGGGAGACCCGGAGTGGCGCTATAACCTGGCCGGGAGGCCAATCTTCGACCCCCTCACCTCCCTCTTCTTCTACGCCGGATTGGCCTTATCCTTGGCCCGGTGGAGGAGGCCGGCCTATGCTTTCCTTCTCCTCTGGCTCACCGTCAACCTGTCCATCAGCGCCGTGACCAGGGCCAGCCCCTCTACCCTGCGGGCCATCGGTTCCCTAGGGGCCATCTACCTAGTGGCCTCCATAGGGATGGTGGCGGCCTGGCGTTGGCTGGCGGAGAGGGGAGGGGAAGCCGCTCGCAAAGCGGCCCAAGGAGGGGTGGCGGCCCTCCTCTTGGCCAGCGGCCTATTCGCCTGCCGGGACTATTTCTGCGTCTGGGCTGAAAACCCGGAGGTGCGAGAGATCTACCGGGCTGACCTCACGGAGGTGGCCCAATATTTGAGCCGCCTGGAGGACGGGGAGACCGTCTGTCTCTCCGCCCAGTTCGCCGCCGATTTAGATCAAGGGGTGCTCAGCCTCATGGGGAGCGACCGCTTCCTCCGCTGGTTCAATGGCCAAGAGGTGATGATCTTCCCCCCTTCCGGGGAGGTGACCTATATCTTCCCGGCCACGGGGCCCCTCCATGCCGATTTCATGGAGAGGTATTTCCAGGGCCGAGAGCCGGCCGCTAGCCCCCTCGACCCCCAAGGCGCTCCCCTCTTCTCCGCATATCGCTTGGGAGAGGAGGAGATGAGGGACCTTCGCCGCCTCCAGCCGCAGCGTTCCCTATCGGCGGTCCTGGAGGATAAGATCGAGATCCTGGGGTACGATCTCCCCTCCCAGCCTAAGGCGGGGAAAAGGTTGGCCTTCTTCCTTTATTGGCGAGTGCTAAATAGGGTCAGGGGAGATTTAGATTATTCCTTCTTCGTCCATCTGGTGGATGGGCGAGGCTATATCTGGAACCAAGGCGACTCCTTAGGTTATCCCCCCTCCAGTTGGCAGGAGGGCGACCTGGTGGTGGAGCGGTTCCTCCT
>CAYUAM010000071.1:0-8174 GCA_964442805.1 uncultured Anaerolineales bacterium
TCGTCTTCCTTGCAGCGACAGGTTATGGGCTTGCCGAAATCGGGGTGGCCGGGCGCCACGTCGCGGTAGAGATAGCCCAGCCCTCCGCAGATGGGACAGGCCCCCTCCTCATTCTTCCAGGTATTCGGTGTACTCCCCTTTGAAGTAGCGATAGCGATCCTCCTTAGAGCCCCGCTTGGGGGCGCCCTCGTCCTTCCCTTCTTGCCTCCAACGCTCCAGGATGCTCTTGACATACCGCCAGTTGCGGGCGTTACGCTCCACCGCTATCTGGAAGGCCTCCTCTATCCAAGAGGGGGGGTAGGTTTCCTCCGCCTCCTTCAACTCCTCGGCCATGGTGGGGGTGAGGAGGGCTATGTTCTGCTCATAGAGGGTGAAGATATTGGGCCGTTCAGCCTCCACCGTGGGGGGTTGAGTTACTCCTTCCTCCAATTGCAACTCCCCCTGGAGCACCTCCTCCACGGCCTGACGCGATTTGGAGGTATTGAAGAAATACCACCTCTCCTGGCCATCGCTCACCTGCAAAAGCGTCCCCCTGGCCACCGCCCTCTCCAACCCCTCCTGCAAGAGGTCCTCCGCCGGTCGCCCCGGAACCTTCAGCCCTTGCAAGAGCAAAGGGTCGTTCCTTAGTTCCTTCAGGCTGGCGTAACGAGGGTATCCTTTCTTGCGATGGAGGAGCCAGAAGAGGTGCAAGGTGACCTTGAGTTCGGCCAGGTTATCTATGGCCGGCACCAGTTGGCTGAAAAAAAGGTCAGGCAAGGGGGTGAAGCGTACCTTGCCTTCCGGGAAGCCCGCGAACCCTTTCACCCTAAGTCACCTTCATTCCACCTCATCGAGGAGGGGCGCGCTCACCCTCTCCGGCTGAGCGAAGTTGACGAACTTGGCTAGCGACTTCATGAAGAGGAGTTGGAATTGGCCGGTGGGGCCGTTCCGGTGCTTGGCCACCAGGATATCGGCCAGGCTGGTCTCCTCGGACTCCCCGGTATCCATCACGTCGCGATAGACGAAGATGACCACATCGGCGTCCTGCTCGATGGAACCAGACTCCCGAAGGTCGGAGAGCACCGGCCGCTTGTCGGCCCGGAGTTCCACCGCCCGGGAGAGTTGGGAGACGGCCACTACGGGCACCTTCAACTCCCGAGCCAGGGATTTGAGTTGCCGCGAGATATAAGATACCTCCTGGACCCGGTTCTCCGCCTTTATGCCTGCCCTCATCAGTTGCAGATAGTCCACGGTGATGAGGTCCAGGCCGTACTCGGCGTGTAGCCTCCGGGCCTTGGCCCGCAACTCCATGGGGCTGATGGCCGGGGTATCGTCGATGAAGATGGCCATCTCCGACAGTTCGCCCATGGCCGAGGTCAGGCCCTCTAGTTCGCTCTCCGCTATCTGGCCCACCCTCAACCTCTGCGAATCTATGCCGGTGGTGGCGGAGACGAAACGTTGTATCACCTGCTCCTGGGGCATCTCCAGGCTGAAGAGGGCCACGATAGCCTTATTCTTGCGGGCAATATCCTCGGCCATGGTCAAGACCAGGCTGGTCTTCCCCATGCCCGGCCGCCCGGCCACGATGATGAGGTCAGCGGGCTGCAACCCGCCCAAGAGTTTATCCAGATCGTAGAAGCCGGTGGGCAGGCCGATGGTCATCCCCCGGTGTTGGTAGAGGTACTCGATGCGGTCGTAATAGTCGTGCAAGACTTGCTGGATGGGGATCAGTTCCCTCTCCACCCGGCGCTGGGCCACGCCGAAGATGATCTGCTCGGCCTGGTCGATGATCTGATCCACCTCCTCCGCTTCCTCGTAGGCCATGCCCGCGATCTCCCCGGCCGCCCCGATGAGGCGACGGAGCACGGCCACCCGCTCCACGATGCGGCCATAATATTCCACATGGATGGGGGTGGGGACGGCGTTGATGAGATGGGTCAGGTAACTGGCCCTGCCTACCTCCTCTAACTGGCCTCGCCGCTCCAATTCGTCACAGAGGGTCACGAAATCGGCCGGCTGACGACGTTCATGGAGGTCCAAGATGGCCTGATAGATGAGGCGATGGGATTGGCGATAGAAATCCTCGGGACGCAGGAAGGGGGAGACCTTCAGGATGGCATCGCTGTCGATGAGAAGGCTGCCTAAGACCGACTGCTCGGCCTCGATATTCTGGGGAGGGAGCCTCGCCTCGGCCATGACTCACCCCTCATCTAGACTGTCGAGATCCAGGCTATCTACGAAGTCGCGGAAAGGGGCTAGCCTCTCCTCTTCCTCTGGGGAGAGGCCCTCTTTATCCTCGCTGGGCACGATGCCGGCCCTCTCCATCACCGACTCGGCCACGTAGATGGGGGCACCGACCCGCACGGCCAGGGCGATGGCGTCGGAAGGACGGGAATCGATCTCCACCGCCTGCCCATTGAACTCAACGACGATGCGGGCATAAAAGGTATCATCCCTCAAATCGTTGACGTAGATGTGGGAGACGGAGGCCTCCAAGCCATCGAGGAGGGATTTGAAGAGGTCATGGGTCAAGGGGCGGGACATCTGGATGGATTGCATGCCGATGGTGATGGCATCGGCCTCGAAGGGGCCGATCCAAATGGGGAGGTAGCGCTGCGTATCCTCTTCTTTCAGGACCACCACTCGGTGTTGGGATATGAGGCTCACCTTTATACTGTCTACCGTAACCTTGATCATGGCCGCCTCCTTCCCCCCTAGAGGATATCTCGATTATACCATAATAGCCCCCCACATACAAACTGCGGGCCTCCTTAGAGCCAAATTTTAATCTTCTTGGGAATGACAATTGAAGGAAAAGATGGTATAATTGGCCCGTTCAAAAAGGAGGGGGTATGCGGGTCGATTTGGGCTCGATCCTCATGATAGCCGGTTTCGTGGTGGGCTTTTACCTATTAGCCTTCACCCTGAGCATGACCATCTGGACCTTTAGGGATATCCGCTCTCGAACTAGGGATATCTTCGCCCAACTCTTGGCCACCCTATTGGTCCTCATCTTCAATATGCCGGGCCTGATCCTCTATTTCATCCTCCGCCCTCAGGAGACCCTGGAGGAAGCCTACCAGCGCTCCCTAGAGGAGGAGGCCTTGCTCCAAGATGTAGAGGAGAGGGATAGTTGCCCCGGTTGCAAGCGTGCGGTGGAGCCCGGCTATCTTCTCTGCCCCCATTGTCACACTCAATTGAAGCGGAGTTGTCCCCATTGTGGCCGCCTCTTGGACCTGCGCTGGGATATCTGCCCCTACTGTGGAGGCCGTCCCCTGGCCGAGTCGCCCCTCTCCTCGGGGGAGTCTTCCTCCTCCCAGGAGAGGTAACTACCTCCTAGGGTTTCCCTAAGAGACCCAGATGGCCACTATCATGCCCCCGGCCATCACTCTCAGGAGGAAGATAGTGGCCCCCTCATACCCCCTTTGGGCGCCCCAATAGAGGAGAAAGGGGACCACCATCATGATGGAGAAGGCTATTCCCTGGATGAGCAGTTTGCGTCCTTTCTTCATCTCAGGACGTATACCGCCAGCCAGGTGAGTAAGGCGATCAGGGCAGTGGTGGCTATCCCATAAACGAGGGTGACCCTTAGAACTTTTCCCTCTTGGCCGGCCAGCCCGGCGGTGGTACAGCCCACGATTATCTTGGCTGGAGCCAACATGCTACCCAGGGAACCCCCGGTGGTCTGCGCTCCTAAGATGGGCAGGACACTTATGCCGATCAATTGGGCGGTGCTCTTCTGCAAAGGGGCAAAGACCACGTTGGAGTTGGTGTTGCTCCCGGTTATGAAGGCCCCCAATAGACCTATGAAGGGGGAGACCAGGGGGAAGGCACCCCCTACCGTTTGGCTCAACCCCTGAGCCAAGATCATGGTCATGCCGCAATGGTCCATGATCATGGCCATGCCCACCATGGAGGCGATGCCGATGCTGGAAGGGATGGCGGCGCGCAGGGTCTGGTGGAAGATCCTGGAGAGGGCCCCCGGCCTATAACATCCGCTACGCCCATAGATTAAATAGGCGAGAAAAGAGGTGTAAGCCAAAAGGGCCCCGGCATGGCCGAAGAGGCTGATCCCCTTCCCCATCCCCGCCTCCGTAACCCATCCCAGAGAGGTTTTCACCTGGGGGAATGAGGCTGTTATAACCACTTGGTTGAGAAGGCGGTGTAGAGGGGGCCACAGTTCGGCCGCGGTGACGATGAGGATGAGGAGGAGATAGGCCGAGGTGGCCAAGAGCAGCCCTTGCTTACCTCCCTTGATGGGAGGGGCCGAGGAGCCGCTATGGGAGCCCCCATAGAAGGGCAGCCGGGCCACCAAGAGGGCCGCGGCCAACCCGGCCATGCCAGCCGCGAAGCCAGCCAAGTTCCAGAGGCCACTTACGGCCAGGAAATATTGGACCAGGGCCATGACCCCTCCTATGACGAGGAGGGCCAACCAGGAGCGACGAAGAGCCCTAAAACCTTGGTAATAATGGAGGCAGGCTACCCCGCAGGCCAGGCAGGCCAGCCCCAGGAAGAAAGCCGACCAGGGGGCTAAGGCTAACCCGGGAAGGTTGGTGCTGGCGATGAGGGCGTTGAAGGAGGAAGCGATATCGCCGAAGGTGACCGACCAAGAATGGCCGATAGCCGGGACCACCACCGCTATCACCGGGGAGAAGCCCAGCCCTATGAGCAAGGGAGCCACCACCGCTATGGGTACCCCAAAACCCGCCACCCCTTGCAAGAAGGCGCTGAAGACCCAACCCATGATGAGGAGTTGGAGGTTTTTATCCCCGGTGAGGAGGGTCAAGCCTTGGCTGATCACCTCGATGGCTCCAGCCTCGTTCACCACGTTGAAAAGCACTAAGGCCATCCAGATGATATAGAGGACGAAAAGGGTCAGGAGGAGGGCCCGGAGTTGGGAGTAGGCCAAAAGCCGAGGGCCGGCCCCGAAGAAGAGGACTCCTACCCCCAGAGCCACGAGCCAGCCCGCCGGGCCGGCTTTGGCTCCCCCCCACCTCAAACCTACCATCAAAAAGAGGATGACCCCGATTGGCGCTAGGGCCAGGAGCCATCTGAGCAGATCGAGCGTTAGTTCCCCCATCGCTTCTCCTCGATATAAGAGCGCAAAGTTCTCATAGCATGCACTTTGGTTGCATTCCCTTCGGAGGCCACATATTTTACCACCTTGGAGGGTGATGGAAAACTATGGCCGGTAGGTGAGCCAAGAGGGGGAAGGGGTTATTCTACCACCTGTACCTTGATCATGTTGGTGCGGCCCCGTCCTCCCACCGGCACACCAGCGGTGATGATGACCGTATCTCCGGGCTGGACCATCCCCAGTCCCTTCGCGGCCCGCACCGAGGTGGAGATTAACTCGTCGGTATTGGCGAACTCCTCCACCAAAATAGGCCTTACCCCCCATACTAGGGCCAGGTGCCGCCAGCTCTCCTCCCAGGCCGTGACCGCCAGGATGGGGGTCTGGGGGCGATATTTGGCCACCATCCGGGCGGTATAGCCCGAGGCGGTGGTAGTGATGATGGCCTTGGCCCCTAGTTCATAGGCCATCTGGCAGGTGGCCTGGCTCACCGCGCCGGTTACGGTGGGGGAGGGCTCTAGAACCGCTCGTCGAGCCCAATCGAGATAAGGGAACTTGCTCTCCGCGGCCCGGGCGATGGCAGCCATGGTCTCCACTGCCTTCACTGGATATTCCCCTATCGCCGTCTCGCCGGAGAGCATGAGGGCGTCGCTGCCATCGAAGATGGCGTTGGCCACATCGGAAGCCTCGGCCCTAGTTGGCCGGGGGCGACCGATCATCGATTCCAGCATCTGAGTGGCGGTGATGACCGGCTTCCCGGCCTGGTTACACCGGCGGATGATCTCCTTCTGAACCATGGGGACCTCCTCCGCCGGGGTCTCCACACCTAGATCTCCCCGCGCCACCATGACCCCATCCGAGGCCTCCAATATCTCTTCGAACCTCTCCACCGCTTCCCTCTTCTCCACCTTGGCGATGATGGGGACCTCGCCTCCTCCTTCCCTCATCAGGCGGCGCAACTCCTCCACGTCCTCAGCCCGACCCACCAATGAGAGGGCTACATAGTCCAACCCACCAGAGAGGCCGAAGGCTAGGTCACTTTTGTCCTTCTCCGTCAAGGGAGGGAGTCCCAAATCGAGGCCCGGCGCGTTGACCCCCTGCCGCGACTTCAATACCCCTCCGGCTAAGGCCTCAGCGACCAGGCCAGTCTCGATTTTCTCCACCACTTGCAGTTCGATGGCCCCATCGGCCAGAAGGAGCCGGGTCCCCGGTTGGGCCCTTTCTATTAAACGGGGAAAGGGGAGGGGGATATCCGCCCCTTGTGAGGTCGCCTTAGCGGTGAGGGTTACCCTCTCCCCCTCTCTCAACTCTCTCTGCCCGCCCTCTATCTCTCCCAGCCGGACCTTGGGGCCTTGCAGGTCCTGCATGATGGCCAGGGGCCGCCCCTCTTCCTGGGCCAGGCGGCGCAGGAGGGCCATCCGCTTACCGTGAGTGGCCTGGTCATCGTGGGAGAAGTTTAAGCGGGCCACGTCCATCCCCGCTCGGATCATAGCCCGCAGGGTCTCCTCGCCCTCCGAGGCTGGACCAATGGTGCAGACTATCTTGGTGCGAATCACGTCCTAGATTTCTCCTGGGGATAAACCTGAACTGCGCCTATAGGAGGCCTCTGAGGGGGGTCAGCACACCCTCAATATCCGGAGATTCCCATCTCTCGGCACAGTTGGACCAAACGGGGGTGGACATAGACCCCTTCCTCCTCTAATTGCACCTCATCCGCCCAGACCGAAGGGGCCATCACGATGCCATCGGTATGGCTGGGCGCTCCCGATTGGGCTCGGCCGATGCCGAACTGCATGCAGCCGAAGAGCCTCTCGTCCTCCAAGATGCGTCCTGTCAAGCGGGTCACCCCGGGGTTGAAGCCATAGCAAGCGTGGTCCACCAGATACATGGAAGGGTCATGGAAGCCCTCCAGCCATCGCTGGAAGACCTTAGCCTCCGTGCCCCCCTCTATTCTCTCGATGCGGCCCTTATCTATGGTGAGCCTGACCGGATTCCTCAACAACCCCAATTCCGCGGGGGGCCAGAGGGCCCCATCGAAGACCAATAGGCCCTGGAAGGTATCAGGAAGGGCTAAGAACCAAGATTGTCCGGCCAGCATCTGGGAGTAACCCCCTCCCTCCCCTTCCATTTGGCTGAAGGTGGGCGGCGCCTGGGGGTCCAGTTGTACCACCAGGTCGGTGCCGGCTGGGCTGGTTACGCGGATCTCCTTTGCCTGGTGGGATATCTCGTAGAGGGCACAGGCCATCTCCTCTAAGAGGGGATAATTCACCTTGCCGATGGTCCGCACCATCATATCCACGTCCATGCCCGGCAAGCAGAAATATCGGCAACCGGCGGCCACAGCCTCCCTATGGGCGTTGCTGTATAAGGTATAGGCCACGGCGAACTCTATCCATACATCGGCCGCGGTCAAGGCTCGGGCCACCGGCGGAGGGGGGTCCAGGCAAGGGTGGGGCAGGCTCTCGTACCAGATGATGGTGGGGGTAGCGCCCAAGGCGTAGGCCGCTTGCGCCGTGGCCCACACCACCCGCTCATCGCTTAAGGTATCGGCGGTGATCACCACCTGCTCCCCTGGCTCCACCGGCATGGCCTCCTCAACCAGTTTCCGGGCCGCCGCGGCCAGTTCTAAGAGGCGATATTCTCTCCTGGGCTCCGTCCCCACGGCCAATTCCATAACCTCAGCCTCCTATGATAAAGCCTTGAGAGCCGCCAGGCCGGGATAGCGGGCCATCACTCCTAGTTCATCCTCCACGCGCAGGAGGTGGTTATATTTGGCCAAACGTTCCCCCCGGCAGGGAGCGCCGGTCTTTATCTGTCCGGTGCCCAGGGCCACGGCCAGATCGGCGATGGTGGTGTCCTCCGTCTCCCCGCTGCGATGGGATACCACCGCCCTCCAGCCCGCCCGGCGCACCATCTCCATGGTCGTTACTGTCTCGCTGAGGGTCCCGATCTGGTTGACCTTCATCAGGATGGCATTAGCGGCCTTCTCTTCAACGGCCCTACCCAGCCGCTTCACGCTGGTCACCAAGAGGTCATCCCCCACGATCTGTATCCTATGTCCCGACCTCTCGGTGAGGATCTTCCACCCCTCCCAATCGTCCTCGGCCAAACCGTCCTCGAT
>CAYUAM010000072.1:0-8153 GCA_964442805.1 uncultured Anaerolineales bacterium
GCTGTAGGCCACGAGGATAACGCCACCGCCCAAGAGAGCAACGAGAGCCAGGCTAACCGCTCTGGCCTGCGTATCTCCCCGGATGAACCAGAGGATCAACACTGAGTAGAGCAGCCCGACCGGCCCGCAGGCCAAAGCGATGTCCACCCGGTTGAAGGGGCCAGCGGTCATCGAAGCGATGATGTTCAGAGAGATGTTCGTAGCCATGCCCAGGCCCACCAGAGCGGCATCATGCCAGCCCCGGGTAGCGGAGATGACAACCGGGGCTACGATGACTACCAACAGCCCTGTCGTGATCAGGGCGTCGGCCCAAGGTGAGATGAGCACAGGCTTGTCTTCGCCGGCGACTGCCAAGGCGAAAGCCACGGCCCATGTGGTAGCACCCACCCAGGTATAACTCCAGCGGGGCAGCCGCCGCCATGCTCCCAACAGCGCCCCGACCACCAGGGCCAAAACTGCGGCTCCGCTCACAGCCGCGCCCGCGCCCAAGCGAAGCACATTGATTCCGCCACGAAGCACACTCCGTGACGCTCCCCCGATGACCAGTCCATCCAGGGGGAAGATTATGAGGATAGTCACCATCATGGCCACGCCGAACAGAGTGGGGGGGACAGCAGCAATTAGTTCGTTACGGCCGGGATTACTTCCCTTACCTCCGATGCTCGATGTCATGGAGCTCTCCTCTCTCAGAGAATTGGGTATACCTCGATATTCTATATACATCGGCATTATACCATCTTTCCCTCCCCTTGTCAACCCCAGCGTTGTCAAGAGGGAAGAAAGGTGATAAACTATGGGTCAACTTGGCGCGGACTACACGGAGAGGAGCCATCGGTGACCATCATCGGCATCCTGTATCTACTTTGTGCCTTCATCTTGGCCCTCTATGGGTTCAATCTATTGCTGCTTCTATTCCTATATTGGCGGCATAAAGGGGAGGAGATTCCCCTCCCTCCCATGACCGAGTTTCCAGAGGTGACGGTGCAACTCCCCATCTTCAATGAAGTTTACGTGGTGGAGCGGCTCATAGAGGCCGTGGCCAACCTCTCCTACCCCAAGGAGAGGCTCCAGATTCAGGTCCTGGACGACTCCACCGACGAGACCACCCAGTTGGCGCTGAGGAAGGTACAGCAGTACCGAGCCCAGGGAGTAGATATAGAGTTGCTTCACCGTGAGGAGCGGGCGGGTTATAAGGCCGGGGCCTTGCGGGAGGGGCTGAAAAGGGCTCGCGGCGAATTCGTCGCCATCTTCGATGCCGATTTCGTGCCCCAGCCCGATTTCCTGCTGAAGACCATTCCCCACTTCCTTCCTCGCCCTCGCTTGGGCTTCGTCCAGGCCCGCTGGGGCCATACCAACGCCGATTACTCCCTTCTGACCATGGCTCAGGCCATCGCCTTGGACGGCCATTTCGTGGTGGAGCAGACCGCTCGCCAGCGCTCCGGCCTCTTCATGAATTTCAACGGCACGGCTGGAGTTTGGCGGCGGAGGTGCATAGAGGAGAGCGGGGGTTGGCAGGACGACACCTTGTCCGAGGATATGGACCTCAGTTACCGGGCCCAATTAGCGGGTTGGGAAGCCCTCTACCTCCCCCAGGTGGTCTCCCCCGCGGAGATCCCCCCTCAGATCCAAGCCTTCAAGCGACAGCAGCACCGCTGGGCCAAAGGCACCATCCAATGCGCCCTAAAACTAGGGCCGGCCCTACTGACCTCCCCCTTCCCCCTCTTCAAGAGGGTCCAAGGCTTCCTCCACCTCGTTGGATACGCCACCCACCCCTTGATGATCTTCCTTCTCCTCCTTCTCCTGCCCTTGCTCCTTCTGGGCCAGCCCTTCCAGCCTCACCTCACCTATCTGGGCTTGGCCAGCATAGGCCCTCCCGCCTTCTATCTGGTAGGGCAGTTGGCCCTTTACCCCGATTGGTGGCGCCGCTTCTCCCGTTTCCCCCTCCTCATCCTCCTGGGCACGGGCATAGCCTTGAACAACGGCCTGGCCGTCTTAGAGGCCCTCCTGGGCCGGAAGGGCGACTTCCAACGCACCCCCAAATTCAATATCGAGGGGCGAAATGGTCGCTGGGAGGATAAAGGCTATCTTCTCCCCTTCGACCGGGTGGCCTTAGGAGAGGCCCTCTTGGCCCTCTATGCCCTAGTAACGATGGTGGTGGCCATAGTGAAGGGCAGCCCTTTCGTCGTGCCCTTTTTGTCTATGTACCTATTCGGTTTCGGATATGTGGCTTCCGCCACTTTGATGCACTCTTGGCCTCGTATGAGGAGGGGAAATCCCAAGCCCACTGTCAAGGGGCTCATCTCCGAGGCTTTGAGGAGGTAGAGGTGGGCGAAGCGCGCATCCCCCCGGGACAGATGGTGACAGTCAGGTTTCCTGTACTCCACGTGGGCCCCGTGCCCCCTTTCGACCCCCAGACCTGGGATTTCCGGGCCTTCGGCCTAGTAGAGGAGGTAACCCTCTCCTACCAGGAGTTCATGAGCCTGCCCAAGGTCAAGGTGGTGGCCAATTTCCACTGCGTCACCCGCTGGAGCAGGTTGGACAACGAGTGGGAGGGGGTCGGTTTCCGGGAGTTAATGAGGAGGATAAGGCCCCAGCCCCAGCCCCGATATGTCATGGTCCATTGCGATGGGGGTTATACCACCAACCTGCCCTGGGAGGCCCTCCTGGACGAGGACGTCCTCTTGGCCTATCGCCACGATGGGCGTGACCTGACCCCGGAGCATGGCTGGCCCTTGCGGCTGGTGGTGCCCAAGAGGTACGCTTGGAAGAGCGCCAAATGGGTACGGGCCCTGGAGTTCATGGAGGAGGACCGGCCGGGTTACTGGGAGGAACGAGGATATCACAATCGGGGCGACCCCTGGAAAGAGGAGAGATACGCCCGATAGCCGAGCCTCTCACGCCTCCACCGTTATCTTGTCCCCCTCCGCCACTTCCCCTATCACCCAAAACTCTTCGCCGCTCTCGGCTAAGAGTCCCTCGAGCCGCTCTAGCCTATCCTGAGCCACGGCCATAAGCAACCCTCCCGAGGTCTCGGGGCAGAAGAGGAGGAGGGCTATCTCCTCGGAGAGGCCATCGCAGAGAAGGACGTGATCCTCTAGATATTGGCGGTTGCGCCCCAATCCACCGGGCAGGAAGCCGCCCCGGGCATATTCTAGCGCTCCAGGCAGGAGGGGAAGGGAAGCCGCTCGGATGCGCATCCCCACCCCACTGAGTTTGGCCATCTCCCAAGCGTGGCCCAGGAGGGCGAAGCCAGTCACATCGGTGCAGGCGTGAACCCCGGCCCGCTGCATGGCCCGGGAGGCAGCCCGGTTGAGCCTAAGCATGCTCTCGATGGCGGCCGCCATATCCTCCGGCTTGGCCGCTCCGGCCTTGGAGGCCTGGATAAGGAGCCCCGTGCCCAGAGGTTTGGTCAGGAGCAAGGCATCGCCCACCTTTGCCCCACCCCTGGTGACCACGCTGGACGGCTCTATGATGCCGGTGACGCAGAGGCCGTATTTGGGCTCCTTGTCGGTGATGGTGTGGCCCCCAGCCACGATGGCCCCTGCCTCCCGCACCTTGTCCGCCCCGCCTCTAAATATCTCCCTCAGGATCTCCACCGGTAGGGTGTCGGGAAAGGCGGCCACGTTGAGGGCCAAGAGCACCTCCCCGCCCATGGCATATACGTCGCTCATGGCGTTGGCCGCGGCGATGGCCCCGAAGGTATAGGGGTCATCCACCACCGGGGGAAAGAAATCGATGGTCTGGACGATGGCCTGGTCCTGGGAGATGCGGAAGACGGCGGCATCGTCGGCGCTGGACAACCCCACTAGAAGGTCAGGATGGCTTTGCTCCCTTAAAGGTAGGAGAACTTTTTCTAGGTCGCCCGGACCCATCTTGGAGGCTCAACCGCCACAAGAGGTGAGGGCGGTAAGCCGAATCTCCTCGCCGCTATTCATCTTCTCTCCATTATCAAGGCCTGATTTTGATCACTAGGTCATCGGTGGCCTCTTGGCCTTCGTCGTCGATGGCGTGTAAGCAGATGACCCACTCCCCTTTGTCCCTCTTGGCGGCCACCCAGAGGCTGGTCCAAACCGGTTCTCCGTTCCCCTTTACTAGCCACTCTCCCAACCGCTCCTCGTGGCCCTCGGGCACGCCCACGATCTGCCAGTCGTACCTGGCCATACTTCCCCCATCCGGGTCGTAAGATTTGGAGCCATCGAGGACGATGGGTTGGCCCACCTCCATTCGGAGGTTGGGGCCGGCGTTGGCTACCGGCGGGACCTTGGTCTGTAAGGCACAACCCGCTAAGGCCAGGAGGAAGACCAGGCTGGCCCCGATCAATCTTCTCATCGAGAAGAATTATACCGAATCCTAGCCCGATGGCAAGGGGAGGCCTGGCCTCTCCTGGCGAGAGGCGACCCTCCCGGTCCACCAACGCACCGTGGTCAAGATGACTAGGTAGTAGCCCAAATAGCCCACTACTTCCACTAGGGAAGGGTTGCCGTTGTAGCCAAAGAGGGCCTTGAGGATGGAGCCGAGGGGGGAATCTTCATCCAGGATGTGGTTGATATCCCAGAGGTGCTCCACCACTGGCGGTATCAGCCCGGCCTCCTGAAACTCGTGGATCCCCTGGGCCAGGAGCCCGGCGGCGAAGAGGAGCAGGAGCAGGCTGGTGAGGTCGAAGAAGCGCCGCACATCGAGGCGGACGGCGGTGGCGAAGAGGAGATAGCCCACGGCCAAGGCCAAGCCTAGCCCCAAGAGGCCACCCCAGAGGGTCTGGGCTCTGGCCGAGACGAAGGCGGCTGCGGAGAGGAAGAGAGCGGTCTCCACCCCCTCGCGGAAAACGGCGATGAAGGCCAAGCCAAAGAGGGCCCAACCCTGCCCGGCGCTGATGGCCGCCTGGACCTCCCGCTCCAGCGCCCCCTTGATATGGCGGGCCTGGTAGCGCATCCAGAAGATCATCCAGGTTAGGACCATGACCGCCAAAAACATGGTCGCCCCCTCGAAGATCTCCTCCGCCCGGCCGCTCAATTGGGCCCCCAGCAGTTGAAGGGCCAAAGCCACCCCCAGGCTGGCCAAGGTCGCGGCCAGGACCCCGGCCCACACGTAGTGCCCTTGATCCAGGCGGCCGGTCTTCTTCAAGTAACCTAGGACGATGCCCACGATCAAGGCCGCCTCTAACCCCTCACGGAAGGTGATCAAGCCTGCGGCTATCATCATTCCTCCTTCATGCTATTGCTGCTGCAACGCATTTGCAATTATATACTTTAAAATAAAGAGAACTACCCATTTCAAGACTATTATAATCCATTTTGATTACTTTGTCAAGGAGAGGCTACACCTCCGGCAATAACCCCTGAGGTCGATATGGGCACCTGTTACCTGGAAACGGTGCTGGGCAGCCACCTGGCCTTTCATCTCCTCGATGAGGGGGCTCTCGAACTCCTCCACTCGGCCGCACCTCAGGCAGATGAGGTGGTGATGCTCGCCCCCCCGATCCTTCATTTCGTAGTGATGGTGCTCCTCATCCAGATGCAACTCCTCGATGAGGCCCAGTCCCTTGAGGAGGCCCAAGGTGCGATAAACGGTGGAGAGGCTAAGGCGGGGGTCTTCTTTTCTGGCTAGGTGGTAGATCTCGTCTGCGTCCAGGTGACCTTTGTGCTTACCCAATATGCGTAAGAGGAGCAGCCTCTGGGGGGTGACCCTTTTCCCCAGGGTTCTCAACTCCCGAATGGCTCTCTTCTCCATCTGTCGCCCCGCCTTTTCTTATTCGCAATTATATTTTACCATGCGGGGCGGCTCCTCTCAACCTTTCAGCATCTCGGTGAGTTTGGGCACCACTTGGTAAAGGTCCCCCACTATGCCGTAGTCGGCTATCTTGAAAATGAGGGCTTGAGGGTCCTTATTGATGGCCACGATGACCTTGGAGCCCCGGATGCCCACCGTGTGCTGGATCTGGCCGGAGATGCCGATGCCCAGGTAGAGCCTGGGGCTGACCTTCTTCCCGGAGAGGCCCACCACCCGCTCCTCGGAGAGCCAACCGTAGTCGGAGGCCGGGGATTTGGTGCAGCCCACCTCGGCCCCCAGGGCTCGGGCCAACTCCCAGATCATCCCCAAATCCTCTTTGGAGGCTAAGCCTCGGCCTATGCAGACCAGGGCCTCCGCCTCCTCGATATTTACCGCCTCCCCCTCCTTGGCCCGCCTCTCCACCACCCGCACCCGAGGGGCGGGGAGTTCCAGGGCCAGGCGGACCGTCTGTCCCTCCCTAGCCTCTGTGGGGCGCGCTTCGAAGGTCTTGGGCATCACGGCGATGACCTTTCTTTCCGTCTTGATGACCTCCGAGGCCACGGTGTTGCCCCCCAAAGCGTAGCGGTCCGCCACCAGGCCATCCTCCTCCAAGCGAAGGCCTATGGCGTCGGTGATGCAGCCCGCCCCCAATTTCTGAGCCACCCGGGAGGCTAGTTCCTTACCCCTCTTGGTGGAGCCCAAGAGGATGATCTGGGCCCCCCCCTCCTCGGCCACCCTTTGCAAGGCCTGGGCATAGGTTTCCACATAGAAGTCGGCCAAAGGGGCGCCCTCTACCAGGTAGACCTTCTCCGCCCCGTAGGAGAAATATAGGTTTGACCTCCCCTCTACCTCCTGGCCCAAAACGGCGGCGGCCAATCCCAGGCCCAACCCCTCTTTCAACCCTCTACCTTTGGAGAGGAGTTCGAAGGCGATCTCGTCTTTCTCGCTGAAGACCAATATCTCGGCCATGGCTACCTCGCTATCGCCCCTTCCCTGATGAGGCCATCGATCAACTGCCCCACCACCTCGTCGACCTCCCCCTCCAAGGTGATGTTCTTCCTTTCCTGCTCGGGGGCCAGGTTCTGGATCACCTCCACGACGGAGGCCCCCTTTCCCACCTCCGTGGGGGAAAGCCCTAGGTCCCCGGCGTTCCATTCTTGCACCGGCTTCTTGGCCGCCCGCAATATCTGGATCATGGAGGCCAGGCGGGGCTCATTTATCCCGCTGCTCACCGAGACCACTGCCGGGAGGGGGGCTTCCACTATCTCCCAGGCCTCCTCCATATCCCTGGTGGCCCGCAGCCCCCCCTCGGTGAACTCCAGTTGGCGCACATAGGTCACCTGAGGCAGCCCTAATATCTCGGCCAGCCGGGAGGGCACCTGTCCCGAATAGTTGTCGGTGGAACCTTCGCCGCAGAGGATGAGATGGTAAGGGCCCATCTTCTCGATGGCCTTGGCCAAGACCTTGGCCCTGGTCATGGTGTCGGAGTCCACCAAGGCCGGATCGGTGAGGATGACCGCCTCATCGGCCCCTATGGCCAAAGCCTCCTTGACCGTATCCTGGAGTTTCTTGGAGCCCAGGGCCAGGACGGTCACCTTCCCCCCCTGTTTCTCCTTTATCCTCACCGCCTCCTCCAAGGCGTTTTTGTCCATGTCACCGAAGAGGAGAGGCAACCCCTCCAGGATCGGCTTCCTCTCCTTCATCCTCACTTGCTGGAGATCGACTATCTGCTTCATGCAGACGATTATCTCCATATTCCCCCTTCTAGCCGTATCGCCTCCGGCGCCATGACCGGATCTGTTTGGCGTGTTCCCGGTCGTGGCCGATGACCCCTCCCACCATCCAGGCCACGGTCACCTTATACCGTTTCCATCTCTCTTCCCTGGGCCTCTCCCACTCCGCCTCCCCCAGACCTCGAAGGAACTCCAGAAATTCCCGGTGGGAGCGTTTCAACTCCTCCAAGACCGCCTGCCGGGAGAGTGCCCGTCTTTTTTCCACCTCTTTGGCGTTCCATTGGTCCCAGTCTGTATCCAAAAAGCGGGGGCGTTCCCCCCGGAGGAGTTCCCTTATCCCCCTCAGGCTCTCCTCATCCCAGGCGGCCACGTGGGCCAGGAGGTCCTTTATGGTCCATTGGCCCACGGCCGGGCTGGCGGTCATGGCCTCCTCGCTCAGCCCCTCCACGGCCCGAAGCAACCCCTCTCGCGCCTTCTCTAATTGGATGATGAGGTTTTCTTTCATCAGCCGAACCTATATTGCACCCCGAAGCCTCCCCGAGGGTAGTCCCATCGGATCGATTGGGGGCAGGCGATGGAGCAGGTGCCGCACTCCAGACACCTCTCGTACCGGACCACCACCTCGCCCTCCGGCCCGAGGTCGTAGACCTTGCC